>JAFGRZ010000099.1 GCA_016934895.1 Candidatus Aminicenantota bacterium | reverse complement strand
CCTTTTAAAAGAGCCCGGCACGTCATCACCGAGAATGCGCGTGTCCTCAAGGCCGTCGATGCGCTCCAGAACGATGATTTTTCCGCCTTGGGAGAGCTCCTTTTCAGGTCGCATGAAAGCCTGCGCGACGACTATGAAGTGTCCTGTCCGGAGCTCGACCTGCTTCATGATATCGGGAGAGGATTCCCCGGATGCCTGGGCGCCCGGCTGGTCGGGGCCGGGTTTGGCGGTTCGGGGATCGCCCTTCTCGAAAAGCCGGCGCTGCCGGGATTTCGAAAAGCGATGACAGCCGAGGCGGCCGAGCGAGGATTCCCTCGGCCGGAGTTCCATGAAATCGCCGTCGGAGAAGGAGCGAAGGTGTCCTGGCTGAACGGGTTGAACAGACCTTGACCGAAGAGGAAAGGCGCATCGCTGTGTCGTCCTGCTCTCGTTTCTCTTTTTCGGCGTGATTCTTTTCTCGCGGAAGGGAAAAAAGTCCTGATCCGGATCATCCCGGGAACGAGTCCAACGCCTTCTTGAACACCGAACGAGCCTCTTCTCCATAGAGGCAGAATACGACCGTTTCAGGATCCTGATTCTCTCTCAGGAAGGACAGTGTGACGGATAGCATGATCCGGGCGCAATCCTGGAGAGGGAAACCGAAGACGCCCGTGCTGATGGCAGGCATCGCCAGACTCCGGATTTTCTTGTCTCTGGCCAGGGAGAGGCAACGGGAAGTCGCCTGGGCCAGTTTAGCCTCTTCATCCCCCTCCCCGTGGACGGGGCCGACGGCATGAATCACGAATTTGGCCTTGAGCTCACCGCCGCCGGTGATCACGGCCTCGCCCACTTCGATCGGCGCCAGGCGGTCGCACTCGTCCTGAATCGAGGGACCGCCGTGAACCCGGATGGCCCCGGCCACCCCGCCTCCGAGTTTGAGCTGTTTATTGGCGGCGTTCACCACCGCTTCGACCTCGAGAAGGGCGATATTCCCCTCGACGATTCTGACCCTTGACTTCGGCTGGGCTTCTCCGCTCATTCGTCTTCTCCTTGAGAGAACACCATTCTAACGATAAAACGTCTCCCTGCCAAGCCGTTGATTTGGAGATGTCCACCGGCCGGAGTGAATGGACTGCGGGAATAACAAGCTTCGAGCCGGGTGGCGGGGAGGTCAGCCGGCGGCGTAGGCGGCCACTTTGTTCTTGCCGTTTTTTTTAGCCAGGTAAAGGGCTTCGTCGGCCAGCGCGATCAGCTCATCCGAACTCCGACCGAATTCGGGGTATGAAGCCACCCCGATGCTGATGGTGAACAGAATGTCTTCCTTGCGGGAGTCCAGCCGGAAGGGATAGAGGGAAATCTTCTTCCGGAGCCGCTCCGCCAAGCCCCGGGCCTCTTCCTTATTGGTCTCAGGAAGTATGACCAGGAACTCCTCGCCGCCGTAGCGGGAGGCGACATCGGACGGACGCATGGTCTCTATGAGCAACTGACTGAAATAGCGCAACAGATGATCGCCGGCGGCATGACCATAACGGTCATTCAGCTTTTTGAAATTGTCCACATCGATCATGAGCAGGCTCAGGTCATGGCTGTACCGCTTGGCGCGATAGAGCTCCTGTTCCAGGCGCTGAAGGATGTAGGCCCTGTTGAACAATCCGGTCAGCCCCTCGCGGATGATCATTGTGTTCATCTTCTCGCTGATGCCCAGGCCGCTCAGACAGATCAGCAGGATGACCACCATTCCCAGTGTCAGGATGGAACGGCTCAAGGGCGGGATGCCGATCGTGTCCCAATACTGAGGTATGAAATCGGCGAGAGAGCTGTAGACCAGATAGCCGATGGCCAGGATAATGATGGCCCAGAGACGGGACCGCAGGCTGCGGGTCACGAAAGGCAGGCGCGAGTTCAATTCAGGTTTTTCCTTACTTGAGGCCCTATATTGCCGGATTCACCGGTCCGGGACCATAGCCGGAACAGATGAAATCCGGGGTGAATTTCGCGCCGTTGAAGTCACCGTGGAAGGTGATGGATGGGCATTCAGATATCGTCGAAGGCCTGTTCGACCAGAATACGGACCTCGGCTTCGAGCTGGTGGACGCTGTCGCTCAGCTCTCTCGCTTTTTCTGAAACGTCTTTCTTGAAGCTCTCGTCCCGAATGCCGGGGAGATTGATCCGGACGTTATAATAAGCCCCTGCGGCCGCCGCCGCGGCGACGACGGCCGCGACACCGGCGTCGCTCAGCGAATTCTTGTTCCCTTTTTGAGCGACGATCCTGGCCAGATTCAGGAGAACGGCGCATTTTTCCAGCACGCTCAGAGGGACGAGCGTGGCCTGCCGGTAGGCTTTTTCCACCGCGGCCTCCTTTTCCCTGGCCTGCTCCTCGCTTCCCTTGGGAAGACGAAAGGCCTCCATGACCTGGTTGAAAGCTTCGGTATCCTCGTCGACCGCCACCAACAGGGCGTCTTTAAGGTCCTGAGCCCTCCCGGCGACTTCCTTCATCTCCTCAAAGACATCCTCGTAGCCTTTCTTCCCGACACTCAGGTTGGCGACCATCGATGACAGGGCGGCCGACAGGGCGGCGCACAGGGCGGCGACGCTTCCTCCACCGGGGGCAGGCGAATCCATGGAGACCTCGTCGGCGAATGCCCTCAGGCCGAGTCGAAGCAGGGAAGGGCCGCTGATCTGGAATTGCCTTTCGATGATCTTTTTGTCCGCATCGAATGGAGAAACATCGTTGAGCCCGAGCGAGATGACGGCCGTCCGGACCAGCTCCGCTTCCGGGACTCCGGGGCTCTTGCCTTGCTTGGCAAGATAGTGGCGGCCGGCGGACAGAAGGGCTTCTTTCGGGATCAGGCCCACGAGTTCGCTCCCCGTCACCCTGAGTCCGAGCGTCTCCGCCTCTTTGACCGCTTCGTCGAAAACGATCTGGACCGGCGTTTCTTTGTAATTGGTGAAATTGATCGAGATCTGGGCGACGCCATAGTCTTCGATAAACCAGCCGACCGCCTTGACATGCCTGAACCGGCCGGGAAGCGTGATTGCTTTCCCGGCGTCATCACGGACGATATGGCCCTCGGCATCCCGTTTCGCCCGCCCGCTCTCCCGGAGGTTCAGGGCGATTTCGTGGGCCAGCCGGCGGTCCCGGGTATTCAAGTTGATATTGTAGGCGATGAGAAATTCACGGGCTCCGATGACGGTCGCTCCGGAGCGGGGATTGAAGGCCGGTTCGCCGAAGTCCGGTCGCCACTCCGGATCCTTGAGCTTCTCAGGCAGACCTTCATATTCGCCGGCGCGAATGTTCGCCAGGTTCCGGCGCTCCGGCCTCGTCGCCGCTTCCTCGTAGAGGAAAATGGGAATGCCGAGTTCTTTCGCCACCCGCTCCCCGAGCTCTTGGGACAGCCGCACACAGTCGTCCATGGTGACTGCCGAAACCGGTATAAAAGGGCAAACATCCGTGGCCCCTATGCGGCTGTGCGCCCCCTGGTGCTGCCGCATGTCGATGAGCTCAGCGGCCTTGCGGATCGCCCGGAAGGCGGCTTCCTTGACGCCGTCCGGAGAACCGATGAAGGTGACCACCGTCCGGTTGGTGGATTCGCCCGGGTCGACGTCGAGGAGCTTGACCCCGGCGGTTCGCTCGATCTCCTGGGTTATGGCCTTGATTTTTTCCCTGTCCCGTCCTTCACTGAAATTGGGAACGCACTCCACGATTTTCATCCCTCGACTCCTTTGATTAAAGTGTAAAGAAGGGTTCCCTTCAGATCGTACACATCCAGCCGGTCGATTTCACGAAGGTGGCCAAGGAGGATATCTTTATCTCCGACAATGACAACCACCGGTCTCGGCCGGAGATATTTCCGGGCCACCTCAAATATCTGATCGGCGTCCACCGGCATGATGCTGTCATAGAACCGGTTCCAATGCGCATCTCCCAAAGAAAAGGTGACCAGGTCGGCCACGCGTCGGCTGAACGTTTCAGGCCGGCTCAACTGGAGAGGGAAATTTCCGATCAAATAGGACTTCGCCTGTTCGAGCTCAAAAGT
>JAFGRZ010000098.1 GCA_016934895.1 Candidatus Aminicenantota bacterium | reverse complement strand
GCGGCACAAGCTCGTGAGAGAGTTGGAAAAGCCTCCGGTCCGCGGCAAGACCGGCCCGGCAAGAGAACGCGGCGCGGCCGAGGTGCGCGCGAAACAGCTCAGGGGCCAGCCCGCCTCAAAAGGGATCGTTCGGGGGAAGGCCCGGGTCGTTGTCGACTCCGGACAGCTCAAGGACCTTGAACCCGGGGAGATCCTCGTGTGCGACTCGATAGGGCCCGAGATGACCTATGCGGTCTCTGTCGCGGGAGGAATCGTCGAACGCCGGGGCGGGATGCTCATCCACGGAGCTATCGTAGCCAGGGAATACGGCATCCCGTGCGTTACGGGCGTTCCCGATGCGGTCCGGGCCATCAGAACCGGGGACGAATTGACCGTGGATGGGTATCTCGGCATCGTTACGATACGGAGAAAGCCGGTGTGATGTCGCCGGCGCCATTGCCGGAGTCCTGCCCCGGGCAATACTGTAAAAGGAGTGAGCCCGATGATCTTTGAAAAGACAGCGGCCCCCTACCGCGTGATACCCCTTAAACCCTTTCGCAGAACACCGGGCGTGTGGTTCCATCTATTCCCCATGGAAGAGTTCCCGAAGATCGACGCGATCGACCGGGTCATCCATGACGGGGGTGCGGTCTCCCCCGGGCCGGTGGGTCACGTCGCGAGACCCTGGTATATGCACCGGAGCCAGGAAGACCATCTCATCGTCCTTCACGGATCGAGAGAGGCGGAGCTTTACTGGCCGCCGTACGGCCGTGTCGAAAAATTACGGATCTCTGCGGACAAGATAGAAAAAGACGGCGTGACCGTCCATGAAGGCGCGGGGATCCTCGCATGGGGTGCGGGCGTGTTCCATCGGATCAAGAGCGACGATCAGCTTGGCTCGGCATCGCTGAATGTCGCCGTGAGACACGAGGGATTCGACATCGCCATGAATTTCAACATCTACGAACTCGACACAACGAGCGGATCTTTCAAGGTCCTCCGGGAAGGCTGGTTCGACCAGGAAGAGGTTTCTTGAAACTCTCTTTCATATAGAGCATTCCTGCGGGCCGGCTCTCGCCGCCGATAGTTCTCGCAGACATTTACGCGACGATCAGGCCAGGTCGAAGCGATCGTGATCCATGACCTTGGTCCAGGCCGACACGAAGTCCCGGACGAACTTCCTCTCCGCGTCCGCGCTTCCGTAGGCCTCGGCCACGGCCTGGAGCCGGCTGCTCTCGCCTGTCCGGGCGGCTTTCCGGCCCTCCCGCCCGTCCTTGACGCCGCCCAGCCTTCCTTTTATGCTCCCTCAAGATGGTTGGAGGGGACGACCGCAGCGAGAACGCGGACGCGAAGCGCTCCGGCCGAAAAGGCAATGACTATAAGTTTCGACCCGCGTTTCAAGAGGCTGATGAAAAAGCTTCACCTGGAATAGGAGGCCAGGACGCCTGGGAGTCCGCGCACGGCCGGAGGCTGCCCGGGGGGCTGGAAATAGCCGCCGGGGCCGAGATTGAATCGCGCCTGAGTCGGGGCTATAATGAAGCCCAAGAGGGAGATAACCATGAGATTGAAATACGTCATTTTCCGGGAAGATAAATATTATGTAGCCCAATGCCTGAACGTCGACGTCTCGACCTTCGGGGAATCGATCCAGGAAGCGCAGCAGAACCTCAAAGAAGCCGTTGAGCTTTACTTTGAGGGCGAAGATAAGAAGGCCGACTACATCGAGATCGAAGAAGTGCTCCTGGGCGAAACCGTTTTGAATGTCTAAGCTGCATTCATCAAAGCACGTCATCGCCGTGCTTCAGAAGCATGGGTTTGTTCTCATCGGCCAGAGAGGGAGCCATAAGAAATTCAGGAAAGAGAGCCATACGGTCATCATTCCTGATCCAAGACAAGAAATCCCCATGGGAACGTTCATCTCGATATTGAGACAGTCGGGATTGAAGAAGGAGGACTTTTAAAGTTAGGCATCGGCCATGAAATGCCCCAAGTGCCAGGCTGAGAATCCCCCGAGCAAGCCGTTCTGCGGTGATTGCGGGACGCCCCTCCCCCTGTCCGGCGGTCAACCGCCGGCCTTCACGGAAACCCTGCAGACTCCGGTCCAAGAGCTCACCACGGGCTCGACGTTCGCCGGGCGCTACCAGGTGATCGAGGAGCTAGGCCGCGGCGGCATGGGAAGGGTTTACAAGGTCTTCGACTCCAAGGTGAAGGAAAAGGTCGCCCTGAAGCTCATCCAGCCGGAGGTGGCCTCGGACCGGGACACGATCGAGCGCTTCTCGAGCGAGCTGCGACTGGCCCGCCGCATCAGGCACAAGAACGTCTGCGGCATGTTCGACATCGGCGAGGCCGAGGGCTCCCGCTTCATCACCATGGAATACGTCCACGGCGAGGACCTGAAAAGCATGATCCGCATGTCGGGCAGCCTGAGCCTGGGCATGCTCCTCAGCGTGGGGAAACAGATCTCGGAGGGCCTCTCCGAGGCGCACGGACTGGGGGTCGTCCACCGCGATTTAAAGCCCCAGAACATCATGATCGACCGCAACGGGAACGCCAAGATCATGGACTTCGGCATTGCCCGGTCGGTGCGGGAGAAGGGCATCACCGGGCCGAGCGTCATGGTCGGGACGCCGGAATACATGAGCCCGGAGCAGGCCGAGGCGAAAGAGGTGGACGCCCGCTCGGACGTCTATTCCCTGGGGGTGATCCTCTATGAGATGGCGACGAGCCGGGTGCCGTTCGAGGGCGATACGGCGCTCAGCGTGGCCATGAAGCACAAGGGCGAGGCGCCCAAAGACCCCAGGCAGCTGAACCCCGGTTTGCCCCCCGACCTGGCCGGTGTCATCCTCAAGTGCCTGGAGAAGGACAAATCGAAGCGCTACCAGAGCGCCCCGGCCCTGGCCGCCGACCTCGACCGCATCGAGAAGGGCCTGCCCACGACCGAGCGTGTCGTCCCCGGGAGGAAGCCCACCACCTCGCGTGAGATCACGGTCAAGTTCAGCCTGAAAAAGGGGGCGGCGCTTGCCTCTGCAGTTTTATTGGTACTTGCCGCGGCCCTCATCGTTTGGCGAGTCGTACTCAAGAAGCCCATCGTCTTCCTGCCGGCCGAGAAACGCTCCATCGCCGTCATCAGCTTTGAGAACCAGACCGGGGACAGGGCCTATGATTATCTCAGCAAGGTCATTCCGAACCTCCTCATCACGAACCTCGAGCAGTCCGGATACTTCAACGTAACCACCTGGGAGAGGGTTCGGGACCTTCTCAAACAGGCCGGCCGGGGAGATGTTGAATTCGTCGACTCGGACCTCGGCTTCGAACTGTGCCAAAAAGACGAAGTCGAGGTCATCGTCCTCGGATTGGTGTCCAAATCCGGCAACACCTTCGTCACGGACGCGAAAGTCCTGGAAGTCGGAACCAAGAAATTGCTGGGCACGGCCAATGCCCGGGGAGACAGCCCGGACAGCATTTTCAAGAATCAGATCGATGATCTCAGCCGGCAGATCGCCAAGAGCGTCGGCCTTCCGGAACGCAGGATAAAATCCGCTAAAATGCAGGTCCGAAACGTGACGACCAGCTCGCCCGAGGCCTACAACTATTTTTTGAAGGGCTATGACGAAATTGAAAGTTGCAAAGAAGATCAAAGCATTTCGTCTCTCGAGAAGGCCGTTGAACTCGACCCGGCTTTTGCTTCAGCCTATTTGTATCTGAGCTATGCCCATCAATTTCTTAATAATGCCAGGGACAGAGACGAAGCGCTGAGAAGAGCATGGACGTTGTCCAAGAAAACGACGGAAAGAGAGAGGCTCCTGATCGAGGCCGCATACGCCGGCTTCATCGATAAAAAACCGGAGAAGCATATCCGACTCCTTAAAGAGGCGGCAAAAAAATTTCCCAAGGACAAAGAGCTGCAGTATCGAATCGGGAATTATTACCTGAAAAAGAACATGTATGAGCCGTCCGTAGCGGCGTTTGCCAGAGCTTTGAGCCTCGACCCCGACTATCCCATCGTCCTCAACAACGCAGGCTATGCCTGCTTGGGCCTCAAACAGTATGAAAAAGCCGTCCAATATCTCAAGAGAAATGTCTCTCTCTCGCCCGGAAATCCCAACCCGCTCGATTCCTTGGCTGAAGCCTATTTTCTCATGGGAAAACTCGATGAAGCCATAGAGAACTATCGAAGAGCTCTCGAGGTCAAGCCCGATTATTTCGGATCCATGAGCGCTCTTTCCTACGTTTATGCCTTAAAGGAAGATTATTCCGAAGCCTTCAAATGGCTGGACAAATATCTTGAGGCGGCTCCCTCCTCGGGCGTAAAGCTCCTTGGCTATCTGCACAAAGGATTTTTCAGCGCCTGGCTTGGCAGCGGGGAGAAATCCCTGGACTACCTGGGGAGAGCCGAAGACCTGGCCGATGCCATGGGCAGCAGACAATGGAAAGCCGGCGTGAACAGGCTGAGGTCCTGGGTGCATTATGACCGGCACGAGCTCGAACTCAGCCGGAAGGCTAACGATTCCTGGCTGGGCGCCGCCATCGAAGAGTATCCGGGAGACAGGGCCTATTATGAAGCCGCTCATTCATTCGCTCTCGGGCTGATCGAGCTGGAAGCGGGAAAGCCGGACTTGGCCAAGGGAAAATTGCAGCGAATGGAATCCTTGTTGCCGGGAGCGGCTTTAAAACAGCAGGAGGAAATTACGTCCCTCCATGATCTCCTGAACTCAGAGATCGCGCTGGCGACGGATTCTCCCGGGAAAGCCGCCGCCCCGTTGGAAAAGGCATCGTCTTTTATGAAGCTTTTGTTCTTTCCGTGGGATATCCATGAGATTTTTTACAACACGCCTTTCCTCAGAGACGCCTCGGCCCGGGCTTTTATCAAGATGGGAAATCTCAACAGAGCTATCGCCGAATACGAGCGCCTGATCACCTTTGACCCCAAGGTCGAGTCGCGCTTCCTCGTCCATCCCAGGTATCATTACCGTTTGGCCATCCTCTACGAACAACAAGGCCTGAAGACGAAGGCGGCGGAGCGCTACCGCCGCTTCCTCGACCTGTGGAAGGACGCCGATCCGGACCGGCCCGAAGTCGAGGACGCTCGGAAGCGCCTGGCGGCGCTCTGAACATAAAAGGAATTCGATGAGGAGCGCCAAGTGCCGAGCCGACAATCCTTATCCTTCGCCAGTGATAAATAGGACGCAATGAGGAGAGAACATCGGACATCTGGATGTCCGAGAGAAATAGGGGACAGCTTACATATTTACTGATTTTTCATCGCGCCGGATTGGAGAGAAGCTTTTTCTCAAAATGAGGTAAATAGGTAAGCTGTCACCATTTTCCCTCATCCGATTCGACTCCGAACCCATTTCTACCGCCTTCCGGACATATACCGCCGTCTCGACGAGGCGCAGAAACGGCCATAAGGGCTGCGCCTTGACAAAGCCGCGAGGCCGATTTAATATCCGGCTGGAGAAGAAGGGGGAAAATTGGTCTTCTCCGAAGTGTTGTCCGTTGCCGAAGATAGGACATCTTATTCTCCGCGCGCTCCGAAGCTGCTGGACCGGTGGGTCAAGCGCTTCATTTACTTTTATAATGTTCGGCATCCGAAGGAAATGGCCGAGCCG
>JAFGRZ010000342.1 GCA_016934895.1 Candidatus Aminicenantota bacterium | reverse complement strand
TTCGATCGCGCCTTTGGGGAGCGGCCGTCGGCCTTCTGACCGCAGCTCTTATGACCGCCGGGCCGGGTCCGGCTTCAGCCGCGGCGGAAGGGCCGAGTATTCCCCAAGATCAATCCTCCGCAGGGAAGTCCGCCCGTTTCGACGTTCCCGCCGCCTCATCGAAGATCGAGATCGACGGCGTCCTCGACGAAACCGGTTGGCGGAACGCCGCCGTCATTCCCCTGCTCTACGAATGGACGCCCGGGGACAACATCCTCCCTCCCGTGAAGACCGACTGCCTCGTCACCTACGACCTCAACAACCTCTACGTCGCCTTCCGTTGCACCGACCCGGAGCCGGGGAAGATCCGGGCCCATCTCATGGACCGCGACGACACCGACACCCTCATCCTCGACGACCACGTCAACTTCATGGTCGACTCCTTCAACGACGAGCGCCGCGGCTTCCAATTCCGTATCAACCCCCTGGGAGTCCAGGCTGACGCCAACTTCAGCGAGCTCGAGGGCTACGAAGATTTCTCCTGGGACGCCATCTGGGCGTCGGCCGGAAAGATCACCGATTGGGGTTATGCCGTGGAGACGGCCATCCCCCTTAACCAGCTTCGTTTCCGGAGGCAGGAGGGCCCCCAGACCTGGGGCTTCAGCGCCGAGAGATCCTGGCCCCGGGACGCCCGGCACCGGATCACTTCTCATGTGCGCTCCCGGAACGTCGGCTGTATCCTCTGCCAGTTCAACAAGCTCACGGGATTCGAAGGGATAACGCCTAGCCGGAATATTGAACTCACACCGACGGTGACCGCCGGCCGGACCGACGCCATGGACATGGCGGGATATCCGGAGAGCCCGCTCGGGCGGGGGGAAATCGACGACCAGTATGGATTGACGGCCAAATGGGGGGTCACTCCCAACCTCATCCTCAACGCCGCCCTCAACCCCGATTTCTCCCAGGTCGAGGCCGACGTCGCCCAGCTCGAGATCAACCGCCGCTTCGCCCTGTTCTATCCCGAGAAAAGGCCTTTCTTCCTGGAAGGGGCGGATTTCTTCCTGACCCCTATCCAAGCCGTGTTCACCCGAACCGTCGCCGATCCGCATTGGGGAGCGAAAATGACGGGCAAGATGGGACGGACGGCGCTGGGATTCTTCGCCGCCCAGGACAACATCACGACTCTCGTCATCCCCTCGAACCAGGGCTCTTTTCCCACGGAGCCCCTGGGCCAGGACGCATTCGGAGGGGTTTTCCGGATCCGCCAGGATGTCGGCAAGGGTTCCACGCTCGGAGTCCTTTACACCGGCAAGTCCGGAGATGACTATGGCAATCACGTCGGCGGGATCGACGGCTTTCTCCGCTTCGACCAGAAAAACACCCTGTCCTTTCAGTTCCTCCATTCGGAGACGGACTATCCCGACGATTTCGCTTCGGCCTACGGGCAGAACACGGAGGGCTTCGGGGGAAACGGGCTTCGTCTCGATTATATGCACTTTTCCCGGGACTGGATCATTCAGGGCCAGTATGAGGACACGAGCGCCGGCTTCCGGGCCGACTACGGCTTCGTTCCCCGGGTTGACGTCCGAAGCGGCACCGCCCTTGTCTTCCGCCAGATCTGGGGGAAACCCGGCGGCTGGTTCAATTACATCCGCCTCGGGGTCCTCGGCCAGGCCGTCTATGACCATGAGGAGACCCTCACAGACCGCAACCTGACCCTCGGCGTCATGTACCAGGGCAATCTCGAGACCGTGGTCAACGTCCACGGCAATTTCGCGAGGACCTACTATGAGGGGGAGTATTTCGACACGGTGAACGGGGATCTCACGTTTCAAATCCGGCCTTTCAGCGGTTCCCAGTTCGGCCTTCAGGGGGTCGCGGGTCAGACCGTGGATTTTGCCAACCTCCGGCTCGCCAACGTTATGGCCCTGAGCCCCCGGGGTTCTTTCATGCTCGGCCGCCATCTCAACGTGACGGCGTCCCTCGATTACGAAAGGCTCTTTCTCGAAGCTGACACGATCTACACGGCCACGATCATCCAGGGCCGCCTGATCTACAATTTCAGCACCCGGGCTTTTGTCCGGGCCATCGTCCAGTACCGGGACACCGAGCGGGACGCAGGAATGTATCTTCTTGCCGTGGATCCCCGCAGCCGGGCCGTCTTCACTCAGTTTCTCTTCTCCTATAAGCTCAATCCCAGGACCGTCCTCTTCCTGGGCTACTCGGATAACTCCCAGGGAGGCGAGTTTTTCGGCCTCGAACGCATCGATATCACCAGGATCAACCGGACCTTTTTCCTCAAAATCGGCTACGCCTGGCAGCTCTAGGCCGGACATCTCAACGCATCCCTTCTTCATGCGACTAAATGGATGAGGAAATGGGCGATGAAGACTGTCTTAGTTAGAGGCGGCCTCATCCTCATGGCGCTCGGTTTGGCCTTGTTCTCGGGCTGCCGGACAGGGGTCCGCATCGTTCCCCGCCCGACGCCTTCCGCTTCTCCCGCTGCCTTGGCAACTGCCGCCCGGACGGGATACAGCGTTCAGGCGGGCGCTTTCTCCGTCCTGGAGAATGCGCGGGCGCTCACCCGGTCCCTCAATGCCCTGGGTCTGGATGCATTCTGTTTTCCGGACGAGTCCGGGCTCTATAAAGTCCGCTTCGGGGATTTCCCTTCCCGGGACGCCGCCCTCCGGGAAGCCAGGCGGCTTCTCGATAAAGCGCTGATCGAGGATTACTTCATCGTCGGCGCCGGGCACCACCCTGTCTCGGAAAAAAGCTTTCTTGAGGAGGATGAATTCAGGCAACAGCTCGTGACCACGGCGGAGCGCTTCATGGGTGCCGAATATTCCTGGGGCGGCGCCTCAAGCCGTGACGGCTTCGACTGCAGCGGCCTGGCCCGGGCGATCTATCAGCTGAACGGGCTGAACTTGCCCCGGTCGTCGGCGGAACAATTCCGCGCGGGAACGGCGGTGCCCAAGGATCGCCTTCTAAAGGGCGACCTGGTTTTCTTCGCCGCATCCCCGAATCACACGATATCCCATGTGGGAATCTACGTCGGAGAATCGGCCTTCATCCATGCCCCGGGAAAAGACAGAAAAGTCAGGAAGGACTCCCTGGAGGCGGATTAC
>JAFGRZ010000001.1 GCA_016934895.1 Candidatus Aminicenantota bacterium | reverse complement strand
GACCTCAGGCTGGACGGCCTGTCCGTTCGGAAACTTCCCTGGGGAGATATGAGCGAGTGGTACCGGGATTACCTGAAGAAGGAAGAGGAGCTGTTCGCCCGGAGGGAGGCGGAGGCCCGCCGGACTGTCGGCGATCTGGCCAAGGCGGTCGAGGCCTTCCGGGCAAACTTCGGCCGGTATCCGGAGTCCCTGGAAATGTTGGTCGAGCGTCCGGCGGAATTCAACAGGCAGAGAGGGCGAGAAGGCGGCCGCTGGCCTTTTTTCAGAGGAAAACGGATTCCGCTTGATCCCTGGGGCCAGAAGTATCGATATCGGGTGCCGGGGATTTACAATCCCGGGTCTTTCGATGTCTGGTCCGTGCACGGACACAGCCGCAACCCGGACCTTTGGATCGGGAACTGGGAAAAGAAGGCGGTCGGGAAGTGAACGGCCGAAGATTGGGTGAGCCGATCGACCTTTGCGGGTGTTCGTGGAGACGTTTCTCCGTCCTGTGCGGCCGCCCAAGAAATGCGTGTTCGACGGGATGCATTTGGACGAGAGCCGTTCTCCGGGAGAGAACGTGCCGGAATGAAAAGGAGGCATGATGGCTCTTCAGCGGATGAACCGCAGGCGGTTTTTCATGGGGCTGGCGGGGCTGGGAATCACCCTGCCGTCTTTCCGGAAAACGGGATTTCCGAGATCGAGGCAGGGATCCGGAATCAACCGGCCTCTCGTTGTTACCAGCAATGCGAACCGTTTTGTCAAGGAGGCCGTGACGTCAGCGGCCTGGGAGGCGCTGCTCCAGGGGGGAAGCCCGCTCGATGCGGCGATCAAGGCGACCCATGTCGCCGAAATGGATCCGCGCGATCCGTCCGTCGGCTATGGCGGAGATCCCAATGAGGAGGGATTTCTCCAGCTCGATGCCGCGGTGATGAACGGTCCGGATTACGAGGCCGGAGCCGTAGCCGCGCTGGAGAACATCAAGACGCCCAGTTCGGTCGCCCGCCTCGTGATGGAACGGACCGACCATCTGATGCTTGTGGGAAAAGGCGCCTTGAAATTCGCCAGGTTGCACGGGTTCAAGGAGGAAGACCTGCTGACCGACGAAGCGCGCCGGCACTGGCTGGAATGGAAGGAGAGCCTCAGCGAGCGGGACTATTACCACCCTCCCAGAAAACGGGACGACCGGGATGGAGGAGGAACGATCAACGTCCTCGTCCTGGACGCCGCCGGAGATATGGCGGGAGTGACCAGCACGGTCGGGCATCACTTCAAGCTCGTCGGCCGGGTGGGGGATTCGCCCATCATTGGAGCCGGGTTGTATGTCGACAATGACGTCGGCGCGGCCGGGGCGACGGGTCATGGTGAAGAGTCGATCAAAACCTGCGCCGGCTTCCTGGCCGTCGAAAAGATGCGCGAGGGAATGTCTCCCTTGGAAGCCTGCCGCTATGTTTGCCGTAGGGTTGCGGACCGCCATAGAGGGAAGCCCATGTTCAATCTCAAGATTGTGGCCCTCAATAAGCGGGGCGCCTATGGCTGTTGCGCGCTCCGCGGCCGGATGGACGCGGCCACAAAAAAGACCGTGGGCTCCGGTTTCAGCGTCCATGACGCCGACGGACACCGGACCGAAACCGGGGAGGCTCTGCTGCCTCCCATGACCGAGGAAGAGAGGAACGCCATTCCCTGGAGATAGGGAGGCGCAGATCGTTATCAAGAAAGGAGAACTCCGGATGAAATCTCTTCGAACCTGCATTCTTGCCGTCTTGATCATCCACGTGACGGCCCATTTTGCCCCTGCCCAATCCTTGAGCGCGCTCACGCAGCCCCAGGAAGGAAAAAGCATGAGGGCGACGAGCGGGAATCCTTACGACAACAACGATTGGGCCGGCTTTGCCATGGGGGAGACGAAAACCATCGCCGATTTGGAGGGGCCGGGCAAGATCACTCATATCTGGCTCGTGCCTTCATCGCAGGATATCCGTTACCCCAGGGCTCTGGTTCTGCGCATTTACTGGGAAGGGGCGACCGTCCCCTCGGTGGAAGTCCCCCTGGGCGATTTTTTCGCCGCCGGCAACGGGATGCGGGCGGTGGTCGATTCTCTCCCCGTCAAGGTCAGCTCCTTCGGACGGGGATATAACTGCTACTGGGAGATGCCCTTCGGCAAGAAAGCCAGGATCACCCTCAGCAACGAGTCCGACAAGGCCGAGGCGGAATGTTATTACCAGATCGACTGGGTCAAATATGACCGCCCGCCCGAGACCGTGATGTACTTTCATGCCCGCTATCATCAGGAGTATCCGCCCAGGCTGGGTGAGCCCTACACCGTGTTCATCGGGAAGGGCCGGGGTCATTACGTGGGCACGGTGCTGTCCTCACAAAACGGCATCGGCCATTGGTTCGGAGAAGGGGATGACTATTTTTATATCGACGGCGAGACCACCCCGTCCATCCTCGGAACCGGAACGGAAGACTACATCAATGAGGCCTGGAACATGCGGGTGCACTCCAGCCTCTATACGGGATGCACGATTTTCGAACCCCGCGCGCCCGATGCCCGGGTGACCGCCTACCGGTGGCATATCCAGGATCCGGTCATCTTCGAGAAATCCCTGAAGTTCACGATCGAACGGCGCGGCTATGTCATGAATTCCAAGGGAGAAGTGGTTTCCGAGTCCGGATTCCGCCCGGACAACTGGTCCAGCGTTTCATTCTGGTACCAGGACTCCGTGGCCGAGCCGTGGTGCACGTTCCCCTCTTACAAGGAGCGGGTGAACCCGGAGATCGTGCTGCATCTGCCCGAGATCGTCAAGACCATCCGTCATTCCGACGAGGTCGAGCTCCAGATCCTGCCTTACAACCGGGCGACCTGGACGAAGCCGTGGTTCCGGGTCAAGAACGATACCGTCGGCTCCTGGGTCGAAATCCCCTTTGAGATCAAAGAAGAGGGCCGCTACTCGATGTCCCTTTTCACTCTTCTTCGCGAAGATCAAGGGATCTGGAAAATCTATGTGGATGGGAAAGAAATCTACGAAGCCGGCGAGTCGCACATCGCCGGAGGCTACCGCGTCGAGCAAGTGATGTTGCTCCAGCCGGAGGAGATCAACAAGACGCTGGATTTCTATAACGTCTTCCGCAAGAACGAACACGAGGACTACATTTACGGCCAGAACCGGGAAAGGAAGATCGGGCTCTTCGAATTCGAACCCGGAACCCACACCCTGAAACTGGTCTGCATCGGGGCCAACCCCCTGTCCGTCAATCCCGAGACAGGCAAACCGGGCACCAACATGGCGGCCGACATCCTGTCGTTGCGGAAGCTCCCCTTCGAGGACATGGACGGCTGGATCGAAAAAATGCTGAAGCTCGAAAAAACGAAGCTGTGATCCCGTGAGGATGCCGGTGGTCCGCTCGCCGGGATCAGCGGAAATTCAGAGGAGGTGAAACATGCGGCGCCGAGCCATCGCGACAGCTTGTCTCTTCGG
>JAFGRZ010000341.1 GCA_016934895.1 Candidatus Aminicenantota bacterium | reverse complement strand
GGCCGTGATGGCCAGGGAAATGAGGATGATGACGCCCATGGCGAACATGATGCTGTACTCGATCAGCCGGTTATAGACGAAGGATTTTTCGTACTTGGCGCGGAAGATCACGTTGATGGAGTGGATCAGGTTGGAAAACAAGAAGCTGGCCGAGACGAGCGTCCCGATCAGGCCGAACCAGCCGAGGCTGCTGATGTTCTCAAAAGCCCCCTGGAGCTTTTCGAAAAAGGACGGGTCCAGCTTGGCGAAGAACTCGTCGGAGAAAAGGTTCAGGCTGCGCAGGGCAAACTCGGAGGTCCCCACGATCTTGGTCGTGATATAGACGAAAAGGGAGATGATGGGAACGGAGCAGAGGAAGGTGAAATAGGAAATGATGATGGCCGCATTCCAGCACTTGTCGTCGTTGAACCTCCGGAACGTGTCGCGGAGAATCGTGAAGACAGTCAGTCCCATCCGTCCGTCCTAAAGGGAAGACGGCGCTTCCCGTTCAGACGTACTTCCCCCACTGGATCATCAGGATGACGATGGCGATGAGGAGCGCATAAATGACCAGCGTTTCGATCAGGACGAGTCCGAATATCATGATGAAGCGGATGGTCGGCGCGGAGCCCGGGTTGCGGGAGATCCCCTCGCAGGCGCTGGAGATGGCCTTCGCCTGGCAGAACGCTCCGGCCGCGGCCGCCAGGGTGATGACCGCTCCGCCGACGATGAGGGAAAGCCTGTAGAGAGGAGCCTTGTCGATGACGGCGCCCGCTTCCTGGGCGAGGAGGGGAGACCCGGCGAGGAGGACGAAAAAAAGCAGGAGGCCGAATGCCCGGGTTGTTTTCATTGTCTCACTCCTTTCGATTCCATTCTGTATTTACTGTTCTTCCTCATGGGCGACCGCGCCGGCGATGTAGATGCAGGCGAGGAGGACAAAGACGAACGACTGGATAACGGCCGTGAAGATGGCCACGGCCATGAAGGGAAGAGGAAGAACGAAAGGGACAATGGAGGCGATGATGACAATCAGCAGCTCCTCGGAGAAGATATTGCCGAAGAGCCGGAGGGAGAGCGACACCGGCCGCGAGAAGTGGCTGATGATCTCGATCGGCAGCAGGAGGGGGGCCAGCGCTGGGATAGGGCCGGTGAAATGCTTGAGATATCTCAACGGGCCCTGGGCTTTCATCCCCTGCCAGTGATAGTAGACGAAAACCGTCAAGGCGCAGCCGGCGGTCACGTTGAGCTTGCTCGTCGGGGACATGAAGCCGGGAGCGAGGCCGATCATGTTGCACGAGAATATGAACAGGCCGATCGTCCCGATCATGGGCAGGAATTTTTTCCCCTCATCGCCGATGATGTCCGTCAGGATGCCCTCGAACATCTGGATGATCATCTCGAGAAGGCTCTGGCCCTTGGTCGGAACGAGGGAGAGCTTGCGGGACGCCAGGCCGAGAAGGACGATGAGAAGGAAGGCCACGACGATGCACATGACGAGATAATCGGGAACGGGAGCGTGCGGATTTTTGGGCTCGATGCCCAGGAGGTGAAGGAAGGCCAGGACGGGCTTGCCGAAGAGCGTGTTGAAGAGGTCGGCGAAGTAGGCGCTGTGCTCTAGACCTTCCATTGTTTCTTTTGCGAAAAGGCCATCGCGGCCTCGATCAAGAAGGCCATGATGAGGCTTGAAAACCCGGCCGCGAAGGCGAGAATCATCCTCGGAAAGAAGAGGATTATAATCGAAAAAACAGCCAATAGCAAGACGAGACGGATGAGATAAAACACCAGGCCGGAACGGACGGCCTTTCGCCTGTCCGTCCCAAGAATCTGGTTCAGGGCCGTTTTCAGCCAGATGAAGCTGACCGCCGAGAAGAGGCCGCCGGCGAGGATGAACAGGCCGGTCAGGGGGTTGAAAACAAGGACGGCGAGGAGACCGATGACGGCCGCGATCACGATCATCTCGAGAGGAATCCGGCGGAGGGCTTTCTCTTCATAAGTCATCGTCATTCTCCACTTTGAACTTCTTGAGACCCCGGAAAAGGCTGAGGAAACCGGAGGCCACGCCGAGAAGCGTGAAGATGATGAGAAGCCAGGGGTCTGTGCCGAGGAGATTGTCCAGGACATATCCCAGGAAAAGGCCCACCGCGATCGAAGACGGCAGCATCAAGCCGAGCGAGCTCAGGGCGGCGAGTTTGCGGAAGTTGGGACGCCGGGGTTTCGGGTCGGGCATGACCCCCTCATTTTTGCTGCGTTTCTATGGAAAGTCAAACGCTCCGGGCGCGGCGGAACGGAAGGCCGTCAAATCCTGAACTCCCCCGTGTCGACCCACTCCTTTTTGAGGACCGACCAGAAATCCTCGGCCAGCCCCTTCCTCAGGTAATCATACGGGAGCCAACCGTATCCCCCCTCTCCCCAGCCTTGGCCCCAGGAATTCCGGATGAGCAGGGCCCCCTCTGCCTCCGGCCCTCCGTACTTGTTCTTGGTCTTCATCGTGTCGTCATAGCCCACGGCGACCACGGCATGGCCGCCCTCGATCTTGTCGAGCGGCGAGGGGAAGGGGATCCGGCCCGTGCCCGAGGCCTGTTCGATAGAGCTGTAGACCGTGAACCCGAACATCGCCGGGTGTCCGGCCGATAGATATGTCTTCACCCTGTCCAGGAGATCCTCCGGGGACGCGGACGGCGGATCATGGCGGTAGTACTTGAGGGCCTTGTAGTTCTGGGCGAACGAATAGCAAAAGGCCGGCGGCTCCTGGTCAAATCCGTCCGGACGGTCAGTGTAAGGCCAGTACTCTTCCGGGGGAACGCCGAAAAGAACCATCGCGCCGATCGTGCTGCGGAGATAGGCCCCCGTATCCCCTCTCATCTTCATCAAGTTTCGGGTCACCTTATAAAGAAAAAGCCGGGAGGCGTCGATGTGGCGGCTGAAAGATTTCCGTTCATAGTACTCGATGATGCCGACGCCGGCTTGGGCCGTGCAGGAGCCAAGACCGCCTTGATCTTCCACCGGCGAGCACCATTCTCTCAAGTCGACAGAAGTGGGAGGCGTCTTCGATATCCTCATTTTTTTTCCGGTTCTCCCGGGGGGAAGACCGGTCCCCTTCAAGATCTGCCGGACCTCCCTTGTCTCTTCGGTATAATCCCGAAAATCCGGGTAATCGGGAATCCATCCCAACGCGAATTGTCCGCTCATACGGGCCTCCGATGGAGACGTATTCTATTCCGAGCATCGACGGAGAGTCAAGAACGCCGCCGGAAATATATCCAAGTCCGTGATCATTGGATAGGGGGCAGAGGGCGGCTCCCTGCCCCCCTATCCAGTCGCGGAAAAAGAGATGCTGACCACATCGCCTGAGGATTTGATTCGGCCGGCAGGGTTGTGCTACATTCCCGCTATAATGAGAACGGACCGGCCCAAAGGTCGGGCCTTTTCAAGAGCCGCTCTTTCGGTCCTTGCCGGAATCCCCTTCTTTTTGTATGCGGGGATGCCCTTGGCTTCCTCGCCGGCGCCCGATCCATCCGCCTTCGTTCTCTTTTGGGCGCAGGCCTTGCCGGCCGCACCGCAGCCGGCGCAGAAAAGACCTCCTCAAGGCCAGGCCCCCCGCTCCCGGACGGAATCCGAAGGGCCGGAGGCTCCTGTTTCTGTCCTGGCCCGCACCTGGGAAAAAACCAAGGACAGGATCTTCGCCCAGGGCGATGTCGAGGTCCACTACAAGGATCTCAAACTGTTCGCGGATCAGGTCGAGGTCAACACCGAAACCAAGGATGTCCTGGCCAGTGGAAATGTCGTCATTCACTCGACCGACCAGGTGATCAGCGCGGACAAGGTTTTTTACAACCTGAACAGCCGCGAGCACACGTTCGAGCAGGCCAGCGGAATGATTCAGCCCGATATTTTCTACCGGGCGGAGATGATCCAGGGGCAGGGTCGCGACACGTTCAGCCTGACCAAAGCGCGCCTGACGTCCTGCACCCAGCCGACGCCGCGCTGGAACTTTTCCTGCTCCCGGGCGAATTTCAAGAGGAATGATTATGTCGAGATGTGGAACTCGGTCTTCCGGATCAAAAAGGTCCCGGTGTTTTACCTGCCCTATTTTCGTTATCCGCTCGACCGCGAGCGCTCGACCGGCTTCTTGATGCCGCAAATCGGCTACAGCGAAATCAAGGGATTCACCCTGAGCGGAAGTTTCTACTGGGCCATGGCCCGGAACATGGACGCCACCTTCAATCTCGATTATTATTCCCGGAAAGGATACGGCGGCGGTCTGGAATACCGCTACCTTTTCGGCGACGGCACCGGAGGAGAGGCCCGCCTCTACTATTTCCTCTTCAATCCCGGCCCCGATGGGCCGCGCCCTCCGAACGCTTATATCATCAGGCTCAAACATAACCAGCCGCTGCCGGCGGGCTTCCGCCTGGTGGCCAATATCGATTACCAGACCTCCTTCGATTTTCTCCGCGAGTTCGACAACAACTTCAAGCGGGCCATGGTCTCCAACTACCGATCGGAGGTCTACATATCGAGGGCTTGGTCCTACTACAATTTCAGCCTCCGGGCCTCCCGCTATGAAACTTATTTCCAGAACGTCGGCAATTCCATCATGACCTATTACCTTCCCCAGATTTCTCTCAATTCATTCAAGATCAAGCTCTTTCCACTCCTTTATTTCTCCTTCAACTCCTCGCTGACGAGTTGGAAATACGGCTGGCAGAATGAATTCGATGCCGGCAAGGAGAAACATTACGACAGCGCGAGCTTCAGCCCGCAGTTCAGCGTGCCGTTCTCCAAGATCCCCTGGCTGACCGTCAACTCCACGCTGACCTCGAACTTCGTCTATTACGCCCAGTCTTACGCGCCCAACACCAAGCAGATCATCTCCGACCCGCTCCTCCGCTTCAACTATGTCGCCGCCGTCGAGTGGACCGGGCCGGTCTTCTACAGGATCTTCCAGAGCGCGGGCGGGGAGACAAAGGTCAAACACCTCATCGAGCCGTTCGTCAAGTACCGTTATGACAGCCCGGTCAGCGAGCCGGACCGGATCATCACGGCCTACGGATTCTTCCGCTATCACCAGTTGACCTACGGCCTGACGAACCGGGTCCTGGTGAAAAAAGAGATGCCCCGGGAGGTCTTCACCTGGGGGATCAGCCAGACCTACTACCTTTCGCCCGAGGACAGCCCCCTCAGTATCTATACGTGGGAGGGAGCGCCCCCGCGCCGCTCCGATATCCTCAACTACATCCGTTTTTATCCCGCCCAGAAGTACAGTCTCGACGCCTCCGTGGGTTATAATACTTACTACAAAACCTTGTCTTACGTTCGGCTCGGAGCCAATGTCAACTCTTACGCCGACCCGTTTTTTCTTTCGGTGAGCTGGTTCAAGAGCATGAATCCCTGGTACCAGGATATCCTCGGCGACCGGCAACAGATCGGTGTCGTCGGCCGGTTCGAGATCCCCCGGCTCAACCTTGAGGCTCTGGGCGAATTCGACGTCAATGTCCTGAAACGGAAATTGCTTTACTCCGGGGTGTCCTTGGTCTATCATTACCAGTGCCTCGACCTCAAGGCGGACGTCCGTGTTTTCTATTACCGGGCGACACCGGAAGTCCAGTATCGCGTCTCGATCGGATTGGGCAACATCGGCAAAACGACCGACTTCATGGGAGGCCTCGACCTGTAAAATGAAAGGACTGATCCTCAGCGGAGGCAAGGGCACGCGGCTCCGTCCCCTGACCTTCACCCAGGCCAAGCAGCTGGTGCCCGTCGCCAACAAGCCGGTGATCTTCTACGGGATCGAAGCTCTCGTCGGAGCGGGGATCCGGGAGGTCGGGATCATCGTCGGTGACACCAAGAACGAGATCCGGGAGGCCGTTGGGGACGGCAGACGATGGGGAGAGGATGTCCGGATCACGTACATCGAGCAGCCGGACCCCCTCGGCCTGGCCCATGCCGTGCTGATCGCCGAGGACTTCCTGGGTGGCGAGCCGTTCGTCATGTATCTCGGGGACAATATCCTCAAAAGCGGCATCGTCTCTCTGGTCGAGGATTTCAGAGAGCGCAAACCCAACGCCCTAATCCTCCTGACGCCCGTGCCCGACCCGACGATATTCGGCGTGGCCGAGCTCGAGGATGGCCGGGTGGTCCGCCTGGTGGAAAAGCCCAAGGAGCCGAGAAGCAACCTGGCGCTGGTCGGAGTTTACATGTTCGACCGGCACGTCTTTGAGGCCGTCAAAGCGATCAAGCCTTCCTGGCGGAACGAGCTCGAAATCACGGACGCCATCCAGTATCTGGTCGATCACGGTCATCAAGTCGAGCCCCATCTCGTCTCGGGCTGGTGGAAAGACACCGGCAAGATCGAGGATATCCTCGAAGCCAACCGGCTGATCCTCGAGTCCTTGAGCGGGTCGGTCGAGGGAGTGATCGACAAAGACTCCCGGGTCAGCGGCGAGGTGGTGATTGAACAGGGCGTCTCGGTCCGTTCGAGCACGATCCGCGGGCCGGCCATCATCGGCACCGGGTGCGAGATCGTCGATTCCTACATCGGACCCTTCACCTCCATCCAAAAGAACTGCCGCATCGTCCGGACCGAAATCGAGCACAGCATCGTCCTCGAGGGCAGCGAGATTGCCGATGTCGGGAGCCGGATCGACGAAAGCCTGATCGGCCGGGAAGTGCGCATCTACAAGTGCCCGCCCAAGCCACTGGCTTTCCGTTTCATGGTCGGGGATAAAAGCGAAATCGGGCTGAAGTGAGGAGTTTGCGATGATCGAAGGCGTCAAAATAAAAAAGCTAAGAGTCATCCCCGACCAGAGAGGGAGACTGATGGAAATTCTCCGGCGCGATGACGAACTCTTTCAGGAGTTCGGCCAAGTGTATATGACGACGACGTATCCGGGCGTCGTCAAAGCCTGGCACAAGCACGAACGGCAGGCCGACAACATCGCCTGTGTCTCGGGGATGATCAAGATGGCCCTCCACGACAACCGGGCCGGATCTCCGACCAACGGAGAAACGAACGAGTTTTATCTCGGCGTCCATAATCCCATTCTGGTTCAGGTTCCGGCGGGGATCTATCACGGCTGGATGGCCGTCAGCCGGGAAGAGGCGGTCGTCGTCAATGTCCCGACACAGCCGTATGACCGCGAGCGTCCCGACGAGCAGCGGCTCGATCCGCATGATAACGATATCCCCTACGACTGGAAACGCAGGGACGGCTGATTCGAACGGACCGGATGCTTTCAAGCGGCCATTGTCGGGAGTGAAAGCTGAGAACCTCAAACATCACCGCGTTGGAGGGGAGCCGGCCGGGAAGAGGCTCCCGTTCTGTGCGTTATTGTTAAGAGCGCTGTCACTGCAAAGCGCGATGGGTCAGGACATAAAATGTCATGGCGAGCGACCACCGGGAGCGAGCCAATCTCCGTGAGGGAGTGATGACCAAAGAAAGGCAAATCGACGGCAAGACGCTCCTCGTCACCGGCGGAGC
>JAFGRZ010000097.1 GCA_016934895.1 Candidatus Aminicenantota bacterium | reverse complement strand
GTGGCCAGGCACTTGTGGCCGATGGACATTCCGCCGCAGGCGACCGCCGCCCAATGGTGGCCGGGAGTTCCGATGGGAGTAAAGGCCACGCCAAGGCTTGTGATCGGCGTCAGCCAGCTCACTTCCGCCACGTCGGTTGAGCCGCCTCCCCAGCTTTTCTCGGGTTGGCAGAAGGGCTCGATCTTAGTGCTCAGGCCCTTCTCCTCGACGCCGATATTCTTCTGAATCTCCCGGGCGAAGGACTGCTCCTCCACGGTGAAGGCCGGCGCACCGGTGAGGAGAAGGTTGGAGTAGACGACTTCGGAGCCGGCCCGGTTGGCCAGGGTTTCGTGAACGCCGCTCTTGAAATGGACTTTGTAGGTCGTCCCGGTCATCTTGGCAGCCCCGTCGATGATCTCGAGCACCCGTTCGTAGTCTTTCTCGAGAGTTTCCCGGTCGATATCGCGCACGAAATACCAGGCCCGGGCGTAGTCCGGAACGACATTCGGCGCCCCTCCCCCTTGCTGGATCACGTAGTGGATCCGGGCCGTCGGTTTGAGGTGTTCACGGAGAAAATTCAGGCCGATGTCGGTGAGCTCGACGGCGTCCAGGGCGCTCCGTCCGTGCCAGGGGTCACCGGCCGAGTGGGCCGTCCGGCCGAAGAATTCGAGTTCGAACTGGTTCAGGGCGTTGCTCGAATCCAGGGAGACAGCATTCTGCGAGCTCGGATGCCACTGGATGCAACAGGAGAGGCCCTCGAAAACGCCCTCCCGGGCCATGAAGACTTTGCCCTCGACCGTCTCTTCGGCCGGGCAGCCGAAGAGCTTGATCGTCCCCGGGATCCCGTGGCGGGCCATCACCTCCTTGACGGCGACGGCCGCGGCGGTGCTGGCCACGCCGAAGATGTTGTGGCCGCAGCCGTGTCCGGAGGCGCCCTCTTTAACAGGTTTTTTGAACGTCACCGTCTCCTGGGAAAGCCCGGGAAGGGCGTCGTATTCGGCCAGGAATCCGATGACCGGCTGACCCGAGCCATAGACACCGACAAAGGCCGTGGGAAGGCCGGCCACTCCTCTTTCCACCGCGAAACCCATTTTTTCCAGATATGATGCCAACGCCTCAGCGGAGCGGTATTCCTCCATGGCGACCTCGGCGGCGCGCCAGATTTCGTCGTTGAGCCGGGCCAGCTCGGGAGAGGCGGCGTCCACCCAGGCCAATACCTCTTTCTTGAGCGGGGTGAGTTTGGCCGGCTTGACCTTGATGAGGAGAGGATTCTCTTCCTCGGCACAAAGGAAAATGGAGACGGCTATCAGAAAAAATGCCAACCCGCAAGAGATACCTTTTCTCATCGATACTCCTTTTATCTACAACATCAAAGCGGCATTCTATCAAAACCGGGGCGACAAGGACAAGACGCTTCAGCCCTGGCGCCTTTTATAGAGACGGTCGACATCCCGCTCGTGCCGCAGCATGATCCGGACTTTCTTCCGCAACTGCTCGACGATATCGGGACCAATGAGGAAAATATCTTCCTCTTCCTTCGATGGGGCGAGTTCGACCAGAGGAAAGGGGCTTTTTTCGAACAGGTCGACGAGCTCGTTGATGTTGTCGATCTCGTTCCGGGTGACGATCTGGATCTCGCGGAGCTTCTGGTCGCCGTCCATGGGGTAAATATTCTCTTCCACCGGCGGATGTTCATAATCGGTGCGGTCGAGAATGTCCTGGTACTGGATCGTATGCCGCGCGTTGCGGTAGAAGCAGATGAGGGCCTTGAGCCGCCATCCCAGCCGGTCCAGTCCCCCCCTGTCGCCAACCTTCTCTTTCAGCCCTGCGATGTCCCGGAGCGCCGACTCCAGATGATCGACCGCCTGGTTGAACAGGTTGCCCGCCAGCAACGACCCCGAAAAGCCGTTGATGACTTCGAAGCCCTGGAGGTTCATCAGATCGGCGGCTTCCTCTTCGGTGTTGGCCTGGAACTGGAACTTTCGGTAGTAGTCTTTCTCCTCGGGCTTGAGTTCCATGGGGAAAGGCACGAGCGGCCGGGTGATCCAGCGTTGATTGATCGTGCCGACCAGCATGAGCGGATCGACGCCCATGGAGCGCACCGTCCCGACGGCGCGGTCGATTTTTTCCCAGACGCCCACGAACGCTTCGGCGTTCTCTTCGCCCGCGAGTTCGGCGGCGGCGGACCGGACGGCCTCCATCCGGTCCGTGAACCCGCGAAAAGGCTTCTTTCGAAACTGGCGGAGCAGGGCGAAGAGCTCCGGCGAATCCGGCTGGGAGAAAACGACGCTGAGATTGGCGCGCTCGTCCTGGGCGGCCGCCTGGAGTTGTTCAGCGACCCGGAAGACCTGAGGGACTCCCAGGACCGGGTTCGTCCAACAGTCATAGAAATTGGTGCCGACGGTGGTCACGGGCGCCAGCCCATCGCTCGTCTTGCCGTTGATCGCCTGGCCGGGCCGCAGGTACGGAATGACGGAGGCGATCTCCGCTTCCGAGATGGTTCCCGAACCATAGTGGAAGGAGACTTCGGCTTCAAGCCCCGCATCCCGTGCCCCTTCCTGGATCGTGGACAGAAAGCCGACGACACGGCCCGCATAGGCCCGCTCCCGGCACCAGGCCGGTCCATTCTGGCCGGGATAGAGGCTGACACTCCAGCAGATGCCGCTGCCGGAGTCGTTCGTCAGGAACGAGAAAAGCTCGATGGGCGCCGCCCGGCACAGTTCCGCCACGGCCCGGCGATACATCGAGAGGACTTCAGGACGGTCGATGCAGGGAGCATAATAGGTGTGCCGTGACCGGCGGGGGTGTTCGCAACGGGGGCCGCGCCAATCCGGATGGGCTTGGAAGACCGACTCCGGCAGATAGGCGGGCTCCTTGCCCAGGAAGGCCGCCTTCAAGCCCAGCTTTTCAAGGATGGCCGACCTCTGGCGGACGATCTCCAGGTTCTTGCGGCAATACCCGGCCGGCAGGAAATCGGCGAGTTCGGGAGGAATGACGACCTTGAAAATAGTCGCCATCAGCATCCCCCAGTTCGGGTAAGGATCGTTGCGGTCGAAGTCCCAGAGCCAGCGGCTTTTCGGCAGGTCACTGATATAAACGTGGGTCGCTCCCAGCGCGGCCGCCTTCCCGGCGAAGGCGCGGAATTCTTCGAGCGTCGAGGTGGGACAATTGAACAGGACTTTTCTCGCCACTCCGGTCGCGGCAACACCTCTCCCTTGCTTTTCGCCAACCGGGCCCAACGGTTCCGCCGAAGCCTCCGGCAACGCCGCGGTCAGGCAACCCCAAGAGAACGCGATTACGGCAAGCATCGATTGAAAGCGCGTCATGGCCGTTTGTCTCCTCTTTTATTGTCTTCCAGCGAGTCGATGCTAATTCAGGGGAGAAAACGATGTCAAGGGAGCG
>JAFGRZ010000340.1 GCA_016934895.1 Candidatus Aminicenantota bacterium | reverse complement strand
TTGACCCCGGGCCCCGGGGGATAGCCGATGCCCCGAAATTGACATTCTCCTTGAGCTTTGCTATCTTTTGAGGAGGATGAACATGACTAAAGGGAAGGTCCTGAATGTCGCCTTCCTCGTTTTTTTTCTTCTCACCCTCTCTTTTGCCAACTTTTTCCACACCGAAAAAACTCCATTTGAAAAAGACGGGTGCCCGGCCTGCCATCTGCTGAAATCCACCCAGGCCACCAGTCAGATTCATTTCTTCCATTTTGCCGAGCCCGTCCTGTTGGAAACTCTGCCGGTCATCGAATTCTTTCATTATTCACACATCGCTGTCCTTCAGCGCTCTTCCCGTTCCCCTCCTCAGGTGGGATAACTCCATCCCCCTGACATCGTTGTTCCAGTCCTCGGAAATCCAGCCACCCGGTTCCGGGGGCCGCAGGCATAGAGGAGGGACCCATGAAAAGAAAATCGCATCTCCTGATGGCATTTCTGGTGCTTATCGCCATTCCCCTCAGCGGGGCGCTCGAGATGCCGCAACAGCGTCAGAAGAACCACCATGGTCAGACAAGGTTCTTTTTCCTTCGCGGGAGAGTGGAAGGCTGGCAGGGCGAGCCGGTCAAGAAAGCGGCCGTGCTCATTCCCGAGCTGGGGATCTCCGTCGAAACCGATGAGTCGGGCGGCTATGAAATCGGTCAGATTCCATCCGGAAGATTTCACCTGGAGGTTTACGCCGACGGCTATATGGATTACGTTTCCGATCCCATGGATTTTGATCGGGATCGGGTGAGCCAGACGATCATTCTCATCAAAAAGATCGAAGAGGAGATCGTTGTCACGGCCACCAGGACGCCGAAACTCTATGCCGAAACGCCCGTCAAAACGGAGGTGATCACCACGACCGATCTTCAGAAGGGGGTGGCCGTCAATCTGGCCGAAGCGCTCACCCAGACGACCGGCGTCAGGGTGGAAAACGATTGCCAGAACTGCAATTTCACCCAGGTCCGGATCAACGGCATGGAGGGGAAATACACCCAGATTCTCATCGACAGTTCGCCGCTCGTCAGCGCCATGACCGGCGTCTATGGCCTGGAACAGATCCCGGTGGAAATGCTCGACCGGATCGAGATCATCAAAGGCGGTGGATCCGCTCTGTACGGGGGAAACGCCGTGGCCGGCGTGATCAACGTGATCACCAAAGAACCGCAGGAAACCAAGAGCAACCTGAAAGTCCTGCAGGAATCCATCTCATCCCGTCCCTCCACCCATCTGAGTTTTCATTCGGGCATCCTCTCTAAAGACTTGAACACGAAGGCCTTTCTCTTCGCCAACTACCAAACCCGGGAGCCCGTCGATCTGAACGGCGATGATTTTTCAGAACTGGGGACGATTTCCAACACATCTTTCGGATTGAATTTTTACAATTATTTCGAGACGCTGAACGGGAAAATCAAGCTGGGATTCTTCAGGATCTTTGAGGAAAGACGAGGCGGCGACCTCTTCGATCAACCGCCTCACGAGGCCAACACCGCCGAATGGATCAAGACCGACCAACTGGGCTTGAGTTCGGAGTGGAGTCACTCTCTCACGGAAAGGATCCATTACATTCTGTCTTTCTCTCTGGTGAACGCCAAGCGAAACACCTATTACGGAAGCCATCGGGATCCGAACGCTTATGGGACCACCGACAATCCGTTGTTCTTCGGCAATTTCCAGATGAACTATCAAGCCGGAGGTCATGTTTTTTCGCTCGGGGTCCAGTACAAGAGGGATCACATCGAGGATATCGCCACCGGCTACAACAGGATGATCCGGGAAACCTATGAAGAAACGGGCGTTTTTCTACAGGACGATTTCAAAATCAGCAAAAGCTTCACTCTTTTAACGGGGGTGAGGGTCAACTGGCATACGGCTCTCCGGAAAGCGATCCTCACTCCCCGTTTGAGCGTTCTGTTCAATATCAGCAAGACGCTGGCTTTCAGGACGTCCTTCTCCACCGGGTTCAGAGCCCCTCAGGTCTTCGATGAGGACCTCCATATCACTCAGGTGGGGGGAGAGGGGATGATGGTGACTCACTCCGCCGATCTCAAAGAAGAGAGATCGTTCAATGTCAGCACAGGCTTTGATTATGGAAAACAAATCGGCAGAAACCTCATTCAATTCAGCCTGGAGGGTTTTTACACCCGGCTGACCAATACCTTTATTCTGCACGAGATCAGCCGGATAGAGAACGCCAGGATTTTGGAAAGAATCAACGGAGCGGGCGCGAAGGTCTATGGCGTGTCCGTTGAGCTCGGCCTGATTCTGGGGAAGTCCGTCTCGTTCGCTTCGGGCTGGACGGCGCAGCACAGCGTCCTCGACGAGCCGGAGCCCGATTTCCAGTCCTGTGAATTTTTTCGGACGCCCCGTTTTCATGGATTCACCAGCGTGACTTATAAAAACGAGAGGCTGCTCAGCGTTGATCTGTCGCTCGAATACACGGGATCGATGAAAGCTCCTCATTACTCCGGTTATATCGAGGTCGACCGGCTCGAGACGACCCGCCCCTTCTGGGTGTTGAATCTCAAAATGCAAAGGTTTCTTCGCGTCTCGGAAAGTTGCGGGATCAATATTTTTATGGGCGGATACAATCTCCCGAACTCCTATCAAAAGGATCTGGACAAAGGGATTGACCGGGATTCAGGTTACGTTTATGGCCCGGCCAAGCCCCGGTCTTTCTATGGCGGGTTTGATTTTTCGTTCTGAGGCGGTGGTTCTTTCTCAGTCCGAATCGCCACGATAACCCTGGACAATCTGTTCAGTGGTTGAGAATTTCCGTTGAGGTGTCTTCCGTTTCAATGACCAGGGCGTCGGCCGCGATCTCGCAGACGGTCTTGATCTCGATCGGCAGCCTGTAGTGCTGTTTCAATTCCATGAGCTGGTCGATGCAGTTGTGGCAGGGGGTGGCGACGATGAGGGCGCCGGTCGTTCTGATCTGGTCCGCTTTGATTTTTCCGGCCTCGAGGCGGCGCTTGGCGAAATTGGTCATGGCCAGCTGACCGGCCCCTCCGCCGCAGCAGTAATTTTTCTCGCGGTTGGGCTGCATTTCGACGAAATTCAGGACGGAGCGTCTCAGGATCTCCCGTTGCTCCTCGACGACGCCGCCCAAACGGACGAGATTGCAGGGGTCGTGGAGGGTGACCGCCTTGGGGTTTTTGGAGGGGTCGAGCCGGATCCGTCCCTCCCGGACGTATCCGGCGACCAACTGGAGAACGCTGCGGACCGGAATGCCCGCCTCACGGCTCAGCCACTCCGGCGCTTCCCAGCGGTTGGAGTTGAACCCGTGGCCGCACTCGGCCAGGATGAGTTCGCGGCAGCCGAGCTCATGGGCCGCCTGGAGAAGCCGGCCGGACATGATCCCGGCCGCCTCGTCATCCCCGTTGTAGAGACCGTAATTTGTCACGTCGAAATTGACGCTCGAAAAGGTCCAGTCCTCTCCGGCGGCGTAGAAAATCTTGGCGGCCGCGGAGATCGATAGGGGAAAGAACATCGCTTCCCTGGGGTTGATGGTGTAGAGGATTTTCGCTCCCTTGCGGTCGACGGGCAGGCGGGCCCGGGGGTCGCCGAGCTCGTTCCGGAGCTCTTCCTCCAGCCAGGCGACCGTTTCCAGCCAATTCTCCTTGGTGATCCCCATGTTGTTTCCGGTCCGGATCGCCGTGTCCACCGTCGATTGGAGCCCGGGAGGAACGAGCCCGACGGCGGCGAGAGCCGATCGGGCGGCCCGGATGAGGGCGAAGATATTGATTCCCATCGTGCAGCTCAGGGAACAGCGGCCGCACAAGGTACAACGTCCAAAAAGCGAGTCCACCCATTCCTCGATCATCGTCCTGGTCAGGGCCCCGGCCCCGGCAAGCCGGGGAAACTTCTTTCCCGTCAGGGAGAAATAATATTTAAAGACCTGATTCACCAGGTCGAGCTTGGCCGCCGGCATCGCCTTATGGTCTCCGGTGGCCAAATAGTAGTGGCAGGAATCGGCGCAAAGGCCGCAATGGACGCAGGCATTCAGGTAGGCAGCGGCGGCGGCATCCAGTTTTTCCCGGAATACGGACAGGATTTTTTCGATGTCTTTATCACCGAGGGCCTGGATTCTGTGCTGGAGAGGATGGGAGGGAGCCGTGGGTTGATCCATGATGAGGCCTCAGGCTCTGACCGGGCTCCTTCGAGGAAGCACACCTCGTCTCCCGAAATAGGAGCCGAAAAGAATCCGGCTGTAAAAGAAAAAGAAGCAATGGCGGATTTTTCCCAGAGGCATATAGATAAAAGTCAGGATGGCCACGATGAGGAAAAGAGGGGAGGATCCGGAGGACCATGAGGACAGAAGGCCGCAAAATACGAACGCATCGGCGAGAAAATTGGAAACATAATCGTCGGGACAACTGATAAAACGCATCTTGGGATGGACAATTCTTTTAAGCAGCAGCCCCGCGCCCGCCAGAAATCCGGCGGCGAGCAGAATCCGGAGGATGACGACCATCAGATCGGGGGGGCGGACGCCTGCGGCCAGGAGAAGAGCGAACACGATAGCGGCGAATATGCCGGCATGGTAAATCATGCCGGCGACGTAGGTCGGCAGGTGCCTGGCCGCGCTCTCTTTTTCCCAGGGCATCATGCCCCGGCCGAGGGCGTAGGCCACGCCGCTCGAGCGGCTTCCTTCGGCGTTGGAGTAAAGGCGCCGCCGCCCGAATGAAAACGTCTGTAAAACCTGGATGGTTAGAGAGACCAGGGAAATGATCAAAGCGATGAGCACGCCTGCTCTGAGAACGGTCATGATCATGGGCGGAAAAAAGGCCTTTTAACGGGGTAGTATAGCATATCGCCGGCGAAATGGGACGAATTCAACCGCTCCCCTTAAAAACAGCTCTATGAGCGGTGAAACCGAGAGGTCCGTGT
>JAFGRZ010000339.1 GCA_016934895.1 Candidatus Aminicenantota bacterium | reverse complement strand
TGGTCGATGCGCCCCTCGGTGGATTGGCCGGATTTTCATAAATAACGGATGACCGGAGGGGCGGTGCAACGTCGCCGCACCCCGGTTGATGCAAAGATCATCATCACATTGATTTCCTTCTTTCATTACGCGCCCGAACCGGATTGATGCCATCAACCCGGTTCGGTTCTTTCCTTGGCCATGCGGCTTTTGAGTTCCTGGAGGTTGCCCCGGGAGAGATCATAATCCGGAGGGGAGAGACTGATGGCCTTCTCCAGGATCTGCAACGCTTCATCGTGACGACCCGCTTCTGCGAGGCACCACCCCAAATCTGACAGGGCCATGTGATTCTCCGGTTCGAGGGCGACGGCGCGTTCGGCGGCCAGAATTGATTCATCCATTTTGCCTTTTTTTAAGAGACAGTAGGAAAGGCCGATATAGAAGATCGCCGTTTTCGGGAATTTGCAAACAGCGGCCTCGTACAGGGTGAGGGCGTTTTTGTAATCCTTGTGGTCGAGAAGGAAATTTCCCGACTTGTCGATCATGACGGCAAGGTCTTCCGTGTCTTCGGGAAAGTTGGTCAAGGCCAGAAAATGCTTCATGGCCTCCCCTTTCCTATTGTAAAGATACTCATAGGATCCGACAGTCAGAACGGCCGGGGCGTAGGACGGGTCGATGGCCAAGGCGAAAACCGCTCCGGGCCACCGTCCCGTCTGGATCACGTCGGATAGCAGGGGAGTACGGCCGGCTATTTCAGCGGCGATGCCGCTGTGGTATTCGTAATCCGCCGCATCCCGCCTCAGTCGTGCCGGTTTTCCGGCATAGATGTTTCTGGCTTCCGACAGCTCTTCCGCCTCGACGATCAACCGCGAGAACGGCATGTGCCTGAAATCCGGTATGCGCTTCTTCACGGATGTAAGCCTGCCTTCATCTTGTTATTAGACCCTGAACACCTTCATGACCTCGTCGCCCAGGTGGTTGATGACCTTCACGGCGATGCGGCCGGAGGCGGGCCTATCGATGGGACGGGAGATATCGCTGTTGAGGGAGGCCCAGGCCTCCTCGTCGATCTCGGCCTTCAGGGTCGTCTTGAGCGCCCTGTAGGGATCGTTCGCCCCCAGGAAATAGGCCTGGCGGACGAAGAAGCTCTCCTCGTTGTAGTCCGTGTCGATGAACCAGCAGGCGATCCCTTCGGCGCCGTCGCTTCGCACCTCGCCGGTGTTGGGGTGGAAGACGTCCACCCCGTTGATCCTCACCCGGATCTGATCCTCCTCGGCGGGAAGGATGTCGATGTCCGGCTCGCCGAAGATGACGAAGAGATTGCCCTTTCCGGTGTTCTTCAGATCTTCGGCCATGTGCAGCTCGGCGTTCATCCGGGCCTTGAGGACGGGGATGCGGCCCAGTTTGTCGAACTCCGACGAGCGGGCGTCGTAGTTGAAGGCGCAGGCGACCAGGACGTCGAAGCCGGCGTCGCCGGCCTCCCGGGCGGCGGCCACGAGATCCGGCCGGGAGACGGTGCCGAATTCCGGTCCGATGAAGACGGCCGCTCGCTTTTCGACGCCGGTCTCCCCGCCGCCCTCGATGTAGCGCCCCTCGGCGCAGACCAGATCGCCCGGCCAGGGGACGAGGGAGGTGAAGACGATCCGGTCTTCCCTATGGGCCTGCTGGACGCCGGCGATCTTGAGGTTCTCCAGGATCATCCGGGCAAAATCCCGTACGTCTCCATAGCCGTCCCCGGATTCCGCGACGCCGTCGATCAGCTCGTCGTTCTCGTCCACCCCGAGGACGCGGTGGGGGGAGAGGCTCTCGACGGTGAAGGGCCCGGCGACGCGGACCGTCTTTCTGTCCTCGTAGGGCTTGTCGTAGAGGTACTCGAACTCCGCCTGGGCGGCGATGGAGGCGTCGATCTCCCTCTGCCTGGCGACGCGCCGCTCCCACCAGTCGGCGTGCAGCTTACGGGCGGCTTCGGGCCACTCCTTATCCGCCTCGCGGGGAATCTCCCACTCCTCCCAAGCCGTCAACGAATCATCCCCGCCTTCCTTCTCGTCATTCCCGCTTCTCCTATTGTCATTCCCGCGCAAGCGGGAATCCAGGTCTTTTGTTTCTGGATGCCCGCCTTCGCGGGCATGACCGGATGAGTGACGCCCGAGGGCCTCGTTGAGTTTCTTCCGGAGCGGCTCCAGCAACTCCTGGAACTTTTCCCAGATAACGTCGATCTCGGTGTTGTTGGCGATGGATTTCAGGGTGATGTGCGGCACCCGCTCGTAGACGAAGCCCTGGCGGATGTCGCCCCGTGTCGGTCGGATGGACGGCTCCGTGCGGGTGATCTCCGACTCCTTGATCTGGCCGGCCCGGCTGTCGGCCAGCAGGTAATAAGGGTAGCGGGCGCCCATGATCCGGGCGCGGGCCAGGGCCAGGGCGACCCGGGAGGTGTCGATGGTGATCCAGCGGCGGCCCCACTGCTCGGCGACGTAGGCGGTCGTGCCGGAGCCGCAGGTGGGATCGAGGACCAGATCGCCAGGGTCGGTGGACATGAGGAGGCAGCGCTCGACTATTTTCATAGTAGTTTGAACTACATAGATTTTATCATCACCATATCCACCTGTTCCTGTGTCGGTCCAAACGTTTAAAAGAGGCGTTACTGAAAAATCTGAAAGAAAACGAACATAACTAAGAGTTTTTCCCACAGCTTGCAATCTATCCGATTTGCCGAGTCGGTTGATTGATTCTGGACTTGTCGACCAATATCTATTGCTAGGGCTATAAACAATCTCTCGATATTCGACAGGCTCTTTCCCACGACTGTATTCGTGGCTGGAAGTCAAATTGTCGGGACGACATAATTGATAGATTTTATAATCTTTTTGATCGGTTATTCTCTCAAGATTTCCTCCCAAATGCCTGATCCATCGATATTGCTCTGAACCAGCATCACCGACTGATTTCCCGAGATAGAACTGGCGATACTTTAGTGCTTCGTTATTTTTGCAGAACCACAAGATGAAGTCAGCGACACTTGGAATAGCAAGGTCTGTTTGAACAGCTGTTTTCTTAACGGTGATAGCTGATACACAATTTTCCTCCCCAAACACCTCATCCATCAGCGCCCTGACTCGATGGACATTCTCGTCGCCGATCTGGACGAAGATCGAGCCGCTTTCCGTCAGGAGGTCTCTTGCCACGGTCAGGCGGTCCCGCAGGTAGGTCAGATAGGAATGGATCCCGTCCCGCCAGGTGTCGCGATAGGCCTTCACCTGTTCCGGCTCGCGGGTGATGTGGTCCGTGTTGCCGTCCTTCACGTCGCGGCTGGTGGTAGACCACTGGAAGTTGGAGTTGAACTTGATGCCGTAGGGCGGATCGATGTAGATGCACTGCACCTTGCCGTAGAGTCCCTCGCGCTCCGCCAGGGAGGCCATCACCTGGAGGCTGTCGCCCAGGATCATCCGGTTGGACCAGTTGGCGTCGTGACGGTAGAATTCGGTCCGGGCGCTCTCGTCGGGCAGGCCGTTGAAATCGGCGAAAAGGTCCGGCTGGAAGCTGGGTTTTAATGCCTTGGCCCTCTCGGTCTGGCGAAGCAGGTCGTCGACGAGCGCCTTGGGATGGACCTTCTCCTGGATGTAGAGCGGCGGCGCCTAGACCACCAGGTCCGACCAGTCCCGCTCGTCCTTGCCGCGTCAGACCAGTTGGGGATCGAGGTCCCGGTTGCGGCCTGCCTTTTCCTTTTCCAGGCCGGCAACGCCGCGCGGAATGGATACCCGGATCGGGCTCTCCTCTTCCCTGC
>JAFGRZ010000096.1 GCA_016934895.1 Candidatus Aminicenantota bacterium | reverse complement strand
GCGGGCCGAAGACCACCGGATGCTCTCTGAACGGTATTCGATCGGTCCTAAAACGGCCCGTATGATCGGCTCCGCCAAAGCAGACGGACGGACGGTCATCGCGGTGGGGACGACGGTCGTCCGGGCCCTGGAAAGCGCCTGGCGGGACGACCGCCTCCTTGCGGGGACGCGCTCGACCGACCTTTTCGTCCGGCCCGGGTTCGAGTTCGGGGTTGTGGACCGCCTGTTGACCAACTTCCATCTCCCCCGCTCCACATTGCTCATGCTCGTCTCCGCGTTCGCCGGCCGGGAGTTGATCCTCAGGGCTTACGAGGAAGCCGTGCGGCAGAAATACCGCTTCTACAGCTACGGCGACTGCATGTTGATTTTGTAGGCCCGGGTTCAGCCTGCGCAAGCCCGAGCCTATTTGACAAATCTCTAAACCTGGCTTATAAATCGGGGCGATGAGCGACGATAAGGCCGCGGACGAAAAGCTGGCCGACATTCTCCATCCGAGCACAAAGGCGAAGGAATTCAAAATCACGCTGGAATTCGGCTACCGGCTGTCGCCCGATTACCCGAAAGCGGTCGACCTGGCCAAGAAGAATCCCGCCTACACCGAGGAAGGTGCCGGGGAATGGGTCCGCCATTCGGCCACCTTCACTCCCGCACAAGTCGACGATCTTTTCGCCCTCTTCAATCTCGTCCACGAATGGGACACAACCGAGGTGCTGGTCAACCACAAGCGGATCCCCTACGCCCATCAACTCTGGATCCCCCTGATGTGGTTTTACCGGATCCGCTAAATTTCTTCCATCCGCACCGTGAAGTGCCTGAGGTGGGGAGACTGTTCGACGATCCTCAGGCCGCGGACTTTGTCTCTGTCCCTGTATAGCTCCGCCAGCGCCTCGGCGACATAATTCAAGTGGGAGACCGTATAGACGCGGCGGGGTATGGAGAGACGCACCAGCTCGAGCTTGGGGAAGGCCGTCTTCCCACGGCCACTCTTGTCCTTGGCGAACATGACGCCGCCGATTTCGACCGCCCGGATCCCCGCCTCCCGGTAGAGCGCGACAGTGAGCGCCCAGCCGGGATATTGATGCCTGGGAATATGGGGCAGGAACTCATCGGCCAGGATATAGACGGCATGCCCGCCGACGGGCTTGTAGATGGGGATCCCGGATTTCTCGAGGAGGGCGCCGAGATAGGCCACCTGCCCGACCCGGTGCTCGAGATAATTCTCGTCCAGGACCTCTTGAAGGCCGCGGGCCATGGCCTCGAGGTCCCGGCCGGCCAGGCCCCCGTAGGTCGGGAATCCTTCGCTGATGATGAGCAGGTTCTTGAGGCACCGGGCGAGGTCGTCGTCGGCCAGGGTGATGAACCCGCCGATATTCACCAGCGCGTCCTTCTTGGCGCTCATCGTGGCCCCGTCCGCGCAGGCGAACATCTCCCGGGCGATCTCGAGGACGGTCTTCCCGGCACAGCCCTTCTCCCGTTCCCTGATGAAGTAGGCGTTCTCGGCGAAACGGCAGGCGTCGAAAAAGAAGGGCACTCCGTGGCTGCGGCAGACCTCGCTCACCTGGCGGATGTTCTGGAGCGAGGCCGGCTGGCCGCCGCCGCTGTTGTTGGTGACGGTCATCATCACCAGCGGGATTTTCTTGGGGCCGGTCCGCCGGATGAACCGGTCGAGTTTCTTCACATCCATATTGCCCTTGAAGGGAAGCTCCGCCCGCGGATCGTACGCCTCCTCGACGGCCAGGTCCACGGGAACGCCCCCCCGGACCTCGACGTTGGCCCGGGTGGTATCGAAATGGATGTTGTTGGGCACGGGATCGCCCTTTTTGACCACGGCCTCGAAGAGGATCCGCTCGGCCGCCCTTCCCTGATGCGTCGGGATGACGTGGGCGAAGCCGAAAATGGACCGGACCGCCTCCTCGAAATGGAAGTAATTCCGCGCCCCGGCATAGGATTCATCACCCAGCATGATTCCGGCCCACTGGTTGTCCGACATCGCCGAGGTGCCGCTGTCGGTCAGAAGGTCGATGAAGATCTTATCGGCCGGGATATTGAAGACATTGAAGCCGGACCGCTTCAGGACGGCCGCCCGTTCGCGGCGGCTCGTCCGCCGGATGGGTTCGACCACCTTGATCCTGAAGGGCTCGACGGGCATCTTGGCATCGGACATGCTTTCCTCCGTTAGAGCATCAGAAAGAAACCAGCCGGCGGAACAGGCGGAACCGCGATTCGACCTCGTCCGGCCGGAGCGACTTGAACCGTTCGATCCCGAAATCCTCGATGGCGAACGAGGCCAGGACGCTGCCGTAAACGGCCGCCCGTCGGATTTCCGGGCGCGTGAACTTCCTCACCTTGTCGAGATAGCCGAGGAAACCGCCGGCGAAGCTGTCCCCGGCGCCGGTCGGGTCGACCACGTCTTCGCAGGGATGCCCCAGGACGCCGAAGACGAACTTCTTGCCGAAGAGGAGGGCACCGTGCTCGCCTTTTTTGGTCACCACCAGACGGGGACCGGCCGCGAGGATCTTTCTTCCCGCCTTGATCAGGTTTGTCTCCTGGGTCAGCATCCGGATCTCCTCGTCGTTGGCGAAGAGTATATCCACCGCCTTGAGCACGCGCCAGGTGGACTCCGGCTTGGAGGCGATCCACAGGTTCATCGTATCCATGGCCACGAGCTCGGGCCGGCGCACCTGCGCCAGCACACTGTCCTGCAGGTCGGGATCGATGTTGGCCAGGAAGACGATGTTCGCGTCGCGGTAAGAGTTAGGAAGCACGGGCCGGAAATCCCGGAAAACGTTGAGTTCCGTGCTGATGGTCTCGCGCTGGTTGGGATCATAGCCGTAATGGCCTTCCCAGTGGAACGTCCGGCCGGGCCTGATCTCAAGACCCGCCGTGTCAATGCCTCTGGACTTGAACAGATCGATGACCTCCGGAGGGAAATCCTCGCCCACAACCGCCACCATTTTCGGCCGGGTGAAAAAACTCGCCGCCAGGCTGAAGTAGGTCCCCGATCCGCCGACGATCCTGTCCCGCTTCCCCCAGGGCGTCCGGATCGTGTCGAAGGCCACCGAACCGACGATGACAAGGCTCATGACAACCTAGTCTTTGACATATTTGGCGATCAGGTGACGGACCCGCCTCCTTACCCCCTCCGGGATCAAAGCGCCCTGAGTCACGATGCCGTTCTCAAGGCTGCGCCCGCATTGGCAGCTCCCGCCTCTCTCGGCCGGAAGGGCCGCCACCGCCGCTTTGAGGAGCGATTTTGCGTGTTCGATATTCAGGCGGAGGTTTTCCAGGATGAGCCCAACCGAGACGGTCTCTTCCTCGGCGTGCCAGACGTCGTAATCGGTCACCAGGTTCATCGTGGCGTAACAAATCTCCGCCTCGCGGCAGAGCTTGGCTTCGGTGGCCGCCGTCATCCCGATGACGTCGCAGCCCCAGAGACGGTAGATCCTCGACTCGGCCTGGCTCGAAAAGGCCGGTCCCTCGATGCAGATATACGTGCCGCCTTTATGGACTCTCAACCCGAGATCCTTTCCGGCGGCATAGAGGAGACCGGCGAGCTCCGGGCAGACGGGTTGGGCGAAGCTGACGTGAGCCGCCAACCCGTCGCCGAAGAACGTGTTCGGGCGCCGGGAGCGGTCGAAGAACTGGTCTGAGAAAACGATGTCGCGCGGACGGATCTCCTCTTTGAGGGAGCCGCAGGAGTTGACCGAGATCATCCGCTCGACACCCAGCATCTTGAATCCATAGATATTGGCGCGGAAGTTGATGTCGGAGGGAAGCAGCCGGTGGCCGCGGCCGTGACGGCTCAGGAAAGCCACCCTTTTCCCTTCAAGTTGACCGATGAAGTAGGCGTCCGAAGGAGATCCGAAAGGAGTCTCCAGGCGCTGCTCCCGGACATCGACGATCCCTTCTATCTCGTAGAGCCCCGTGCCGCCGAGAATGCCGATTTCCGCCCGGGGAATATCGGGATCATTTTTCTGGGCCATGGATCCTCCTCGGGGAAGGGTATTGATATATAATTTATGCCCCGGCAAGTCAAGACAACCCGTCACTGACCGTCTCACACTTTGTGCCGGGGACAAGGGCGGAAATTGGGGACAGGACCGGAAAATTCAGGCGACACAATCCCCTTTCCAGAGAAATGGGTTATGTCCCCAATTTTCCGGATCGTGTCCCCTAATTTCCAGGGCATGGGCATCGGACTTTTATACGGTCAGAGCCCGGCATCCTTGCGGAACGGTCGCCCTTTGGGTTATCCTGTCCAGAGAGAAATGAGCGAACTCGAGACGAATCTGGCCGGGCTGGAGAAAATCCTCCTCGGCGGGCCGAAGATCGCCGTCCTCACGGGCGCCGGCATTTCAGCGGAATCCGGGATCCCCACTTTCCGGGGCGAGGACGGCCTCTGGAAGAAGCACCGGGCCGAGGAATTGGCCACTCCCCAGGCCTTCTACCACGCTCCCGCCCTCGTTTGGGAATGGTATGATTGGCGGCGGGGCATCATCGCCTCGAAAGAGCCCAACGCCGGCCACCGGGCGCTCGTCCGGTGGGAGAGATATTTCCCTCATTTCGTCTTGATCACCCAGAACGTCGACGGCCTTCACCGCAGGGCCGGCTCGCAGAACGTGCTCGAACTCCACGGTAACATCTGGGAGGTCCGCTGCACCCGGGAAGGGACCATCACCGAGAACTATGAAAGCCCATTGAATCCCATTCCTCCGCTCTGCCCGGCCTGCGGTGCCATGTTGCGGCCGAACGTCGTCTGGTTCGGAGAGTCCCTGCCCGCGGAGACGCTCGAGGAGGCCTACGCCGCGAGCGCCAGCTGCGACCTCATGTTCGTCATCGGGACATCCGCCTTTGTCCAGCCGGCCGCGTCACTCCCGCTTCTGGCCGCAGAGCGGGGCGTTCCGATCGTCGAAGTGAATCCCCAGCCGACCCCCCTGACCGCAAGCGCCGATTTCGTCTTCCGGGGGAGGGCGGGCGACGTCCTTCCGCTCATCGACGAGCGCCTGCCCGCCGGGTCCACCGGAGGCTAACAAAAGGAAAAAATCGATGAACACCCTCTATTTCGACGCCCGTGCCGGAGCCAGCGGAGATATGATTCTGGGCGCTCTCCTCGACCTCGGAGTTTCCCGGACGGCGTTTCTCAAAGAGATGTCCAAACTCCAACTCCCGGTGGACGTGAGAATCCGGTCCGTCAAGAGGGCCGGGCTCAGGGGGCTCAAAGTGGACGTCCGGATCAAAAAAGAATCCCGGCCTCGTCACTTTGCCGATATCCATTCCGTCATCAGGAAAAGCGCGTTCTCGGAGGGAGTCAAGAGCCGGGCCCTCGCCGTCTTCAAAACGCTCTTTGCGGCCGAGGCCAGGGTTCATGGGGAAAAATTCGGCTCGGTTCATCTCCATGAGGCTGGAGCCGACGACGCCCTGATCGACGTCCTCGGCAGCGCCTACCTGGCGGAGGCTCTGAAGGTGGGCAAGGTCTTCTGCTCCCCGCTGAACCTCGGCAGCGGCTGGGTTAAGGCGGCCCACGGGATTCTCCCGGTGCCTCCCCCGGCCGTGGCCGAGATCCTCAAAAACGCGCCCGTCTATTCGGCCTGGGCGGAAGAGGAGCTGGTCACTCCGACGGGCGCGGCCATCCTGGCCACCTGGGCGGACGCTTTTATCCCTTTCCCACAAATATCCTACACCCGGATAGGATGCGGCGCAGGCGGCCGCGATCTCGACCGCTTCCCCAATATCCTCCGTGTTTTTTCCGCCCAAGAGAAAGACCTCCGGGCGGCCAAACCGCTCTATCAGATCGAGGCCAACCTGGATGACGCCAATCCCCAGGTGCTGGCCCATTTTTTGGAAAAAGCGCTTAAGTTCGGCGCTGTGGATGCGTTTCAAACGCCGGTCCTCATGAAAAAAGGCCGGCTGGGCACGAAATTGACGCTCCTGGCGGATGCTGCTACAATGGACGGGCTCGTCGAGGCCGTTTTCCGGGAAACGAGCTCGATCGGTCTCAGATATTTTCCCGTATCCCGATTTATCCTCGAGCGGGAGGTCAGGAAACTCAGCGTCCTGGGAGAGGAAATCGGGATCAAGACGGGCAAACTTCGAGGCCGGACGGTCAACGTTCAACCGGAGTTCTCCGATTGCCTGAGGGTCGCCCGGAAAAAAAGCCTCCCGGTCAAGGTCATCCACCAGCTGGCGCTCGAGCGGCATTATTCCAGAAAGCGGAAGAGGGACGAGCGGGAATAGACAAAGGCGACGCCATGGACTTGAGAAAAATCGAAAAAGGCATCCGGCTCCTCCTCGAAGGAGTCGATGAAGATCCCGGCCGCCCGGGACTCCGGGCGACACCCAAGCGGGTCGCCCGGATGTTCTCCGAAATCCTGGGCGGGATGAACGAAGATCCGGGCCGGCACCTCCGTACGATCCACAAGGAAAAGCACGATGAGATGGTCATTATCAGGAATATCCCGCTCTATTCCATGTGCGAGCATCATCTCCTCCCCTTCGCCGGCGTCGCCCACGTGGCTTATATCCCCAAGGCCGGGCGCATCGTCGGGCTGAGCAAAATCGCCCGGGTGGTGGACGTCTTCTCCCGCCGCCTCCAGATCCAGGAGCGCCTGACCAAGCAGGTGGCCGACATCCTCGACCAGAAGCTCAAGCCCCTCGGCGTCATGGTCATCATCGAGGCCGAGCACATGTGCATGTCCATGCGCGGCGCGAAAAAGCCCAAGTCGTGGACCGTGACCTCCGCGGTCCGGGGCTCGTTTCGCACCCATACCGCCACGCGGGCCGAGGCCATGATGCTGATCAAAGGAGGAGCGACGATTGTCAAAGACGTCTAGAGAGACTTTCTACATCTCGACTCCGATCTATTATGTGAACGATATCCCGCATATCGGCCACGCCTATACGACGATCATCGCCGACGCCCTGGCGCGCTTCCACCGGCTGCGGGGAAGGGACGTTTTCTTTCTCACCGGGACGGACGAGCACGGCCAGAAGATCGAGAAGGCGGCCGCGGAAAAGGGAATGACGCCGCTCGAACTGGCGAACACGGTGGTCGGCCGGATCAAAGATCTTTGGCAGAATCTCGACATCTCCAACGATTTTTTCGTCCGGACGACCGAGCCTTTTCACGAGAAGGGCGTGCAGAGGATCTTCTCCCGGCTGAAAGAGAAAGGGGATATCTACAAGGGAACATACCAGGGCTGGTACTGCGTTTCCGATGAAAATTTTCTCGCCGAGGACGTCCCCCTTGAGCCGGAGGGCGACAAAATCTGCCCCGACTGCGGCCGG
>JAFGRZ010000095.1 GCA_016934895.1 Candidatus Aminicenantota bacterium | reverse complement strand
CGACCTCAACCGGATCTGGATCCTGCGCAAGGTCCTCAGCCAGCTCAGCGAGGTCGAGGCGATGGAGCTCCTGGTCGAGAAACTCGGCAAGGTCAAGACCAATCAAGACTTCCTCAATGCCATGAGCAAGGGGCTTTAAGGCCATCGCTCACCGGAACCGGCAGGGGAGGGGCGTCCTTCAGGCCCTTCTCGCAGCTCCCGGCTTTCTCTAAATCTCTCAACTTCCACAGAATTCAATTTCTCTTTTTTTTATGCTTTGGCCCGCGCGCTTTCTCCTGAAAACATCTCCCAACGTGTGATAAACGGGCTCGGCAACTTGGAAATGTCAACGCTCCCGCTCAGGTTCTTAACGCCGTTCCCGAGGCCTTTTTCTCGGCGCTGCGGAACTCCGCGCGTTAGATTGGCTTCCCAAATTTTGTCCTATCGCTATTCTTCCCGTTTCCTTTGGAGATGCTTAACTTTCTCCTTAAAAGGAGAAAACATCGGCCGGTCTGATGCGCCTTCAGGCATATTCTCTTGAATGATGCGGTATTTCATGTGATCAAGTTCGCCGTTATCCAACAAAAGGATGCCTATTGCAGGGCATTTTGGAATGACCGTGTCACGAACCTTGCCGTAGTCTTCGAATGCCTGGCTGGCCCGCGGGTCCGCATATGGGCGATATTTGCTGCTTCTGAGCGAGAATCTTACTCTCGAAGACCGGGTATAACGCGCATAGGGCAAACGTCTCGGCTAAATAAGGCGAGATTATCCCAATCAACAATAGAATAGAGGGAAATCCACAGTTGCCCAGGTTTTCGGCAGTCTGGATATCCACAGGGAGTGGAAAATCCGATCTCGTTGAAAGAAAATCAGATAGGTTAGGGGCCGATATTGCGTCGCATAAGGGATATTATGTCAACTTAATTTATCATGCGGGGGGAAGCCGGGCCCACTCCGATTATGGAGACGTTTTGCTCTTCAGCCGGGTGATGATATCCTCTAGAACCTGAATGATCTCATCCCGGCTGACCGCATGTTTCTTGAATTCGATCCGGAGATGATAGGCATCGTTGGGCTGAGGACTGTAATTGAAAACAAACGGCCTTGCCGCCGACGTCTTACCCTTCAGCTTCTTGGACAGTTCCCGGGTGTCTTCGCGACGCAGCCCGCGTTCCACGATTTCGTTGATCAGCCGTTCCATATCGACCTTTTTTTCTTGTTTGGCAATTTCAATGAGTGTGCTTCGGCTGGTGATATCGGCGGCCAGGCAGAGTTCCCTGAGTTTCTTGGGAATGCGAGCCACGTTGATGATTTCGGTGATCGTTGAACGGGCTTTTCCGATTTTTTCGGCCAGCTGACCGTGGTTATAACCATAAATTTCAACAAGCGCGTTCAAACCGTCGGCCTCCTCGAAAACGTCGAGGTCCTTGCGCTGGAGGTTTTCGATCAGGGCGAGCTCCATGGCCTCGTTATCTTTAACGTCCATCTCGATCGAGGGAATATCGCTGAGCCCGACGCGCTTGGAGGCCACATAGCGGCGCTCGCCGGCGATGATTTCATAGCGGTCATTACGGGGCCTCACCAGAATGGGCTCAAGGACGCCTTTGGATTTTATGGACGCCATGAGTTCGTCGATATTGCCGAGCTCGCAGCGAGCCTGGTGAGGATTGGGGTCGATCCGGTCCAACGGGATCATGCGGATGCGCGGCCCATAAACGCGGGCTGAAATCAGTTCGACGAAATGGTCATCATGCCGCATGGACAGGCTATCGGGCAGTCCGGAACGCTTAGTTTTTTGCACGATCGATTATCTCCTCGGCAATTTTTCGGTATTGCAGGGCGCCGACGGACTGAGGGGCGTATGTAAAAATGGACTCCTTATACGCGGGGCTTTCCTCGAGCTTGACGCTCTTCGAAATGAAGGTCTTAAACACAAGGTTGCCAAAGACCTTTCGAATCCGCCTCACGACGTCTCTGGAGATGTTGGTTCTTTTGTCGTGAAGCGTGATCAAGATACCGAGGATCTGCAAGTCCGGGTTGGCCACCCTTTTGACTTTATCAATCGTTTCCAGGAGATCGTCCGTTCCTTCTAAGCAAAGATAGGACGATTGGATGGGAATCAAGATGTGCGTGGCGGCGACCAAGGAATTGAGGGTGATCAGACCAAGTGTCGGCGGAGTGTCGATGACAATATGGTGATATTTTGAACGGACAGGCTCGAGAACGTCCTTAAGACGATAGTGACCGTCGATTTCCCCAAGGAGCGAAGGTTCGAGCTTGGCCATAGAAATCTTAGAAAGGGCGATATCGAGGCCGGGAATGGTGGAGGTGGCGACGATGGACTCGAACTTTTCGTCGGGGCGCATCAAAACATCATAGAGCGATCTGGAGTAAGCCGTGGGATCATGGAGAACAGAAAGCGTGCTATGGGCTTGGGGATCCGTATCGATGAGCAGGATCCGGTTCCCCATAAAAGCGAGCGCGGCGGAAATGTTCAATGCGGTTGTGGTCTTGCCGACGCCTCCTTTCTGATTGGTGATGGCGATGATCACGCGATGTCCTCCAAGGCCGCGTTCAGAAGACGATAGAATAAACAATCGGAAAACAAAATGCAAGAGCCGGGAAGAGAAAGATTGAAAGGCGGGAATGTCGGCATGCCGACATTTGTATATATAAGATAATAAATGAAATAAGTAAATCAAGCGGCCCGATCTATTATCCCGAAGATTCCACGTGAAAAAAAGAACGGCGTGAAAGAAACGTTGCGGTTTAAAAAACCGTTGCGTATAATCGGTCCCTAGAGGGAAAAAAGGATGAATGAAAAAGCGGAATTGAAACAGGAGATGGGACTTCTTGATGCGACGTCACTCGTGATCGGCAGCGTTATCGGTTCCGGGATATTCATGACAACCGGGTTCATTATCGGTTTCGTGAAATCCCCAGGGCTCGTGCTGCTCGTATGGGTTCTGGGAGGTCTGATCACTTTGACCGGGGCTTTATCGTTTGCGGAGCTGGCCGGAATGTTCCCAAAGGCGGGAGGGCAATTCATATACCTCAAGGAAGCCTATGGGGATTGGTCGGGTTTCCTCTTCGGGTGGGCTTTTTTCTGGGTCATCATGTGCGGAGGGATCGCCGCGCTGGCGGTAGGATTCGCTGAGTATATGGGTTACTTTTTCCCGTCGCTTTCCAACCAGGCCGTCATCCTAAAAATCGAGGTTGCGGGTCTCCCCTATTCGTTGTCGGTCGGACAATTCGTCGCCGTGGGTTCGATTTTCGTCCTTTCGGCGGTCAACTATTTTGGGATCAAGAGCGGGATACTGGTTCAAAATGTGTTTGTTTTCATGAGGATCGCGAGCATAGCGGTTATCGTTATCCTAGGCTGGATCATCGGCCGAAAATCCGGGATGGTCAACTGGAGTTCTTTTTTTGAGACCAGCGGGACGTTCGAATGGAAATCCCTCGGTTTGGCGCTTTTCGCGGTCCTCTGGACATATGACGGCTGGTATGCCGTCAACTGCACGGCCGGGGAAGTGAAAAAACCCGAAAAAACCATTCCGTTGAGCTTGATGCTGGGCACGGGCGCTGTCGTCCTTATCTATCTTCTCGTGAACAGCGTCTATCTGGCGGCTCTCCCTGTAGAAACGATGAGCGATGTCGCCCGGGTGGGCGAGCTGGCGGCGACCGCACTCTTCGGGCAGCAGGCCGCCTCTCTGATCGCCGGAGCCATCACCATCGCCATTTTTGGATGTCTCGCGGCCACGATCCTCTATGGTCCCCGGGTGTATTATGCCATGGCGGATGCCGGGCTGTTTTTCCGCAGCATGATCTTTATTCACCCGCGGTACCGGGTTCCCACCCGGGCCATCCTTTGGCAAGGCGTTTGGGCGTCGATCCTCTGCTTGTCGGGAACATATCAAACGCTTTATGAATACGTCGTTTTCGCCCTTGTTCTCTTCTTTGCGGCCACGGGCGCGGCGGTCTTTGTTCTCAGATTCAGGAAGCCGGACCACTCCAGGCCCTACAAAACCTGGGGATATCCGGTCGTTCCTCTGGTCTTTGTCATCATCAACCTGATGGTCTTTCTGAACAGCCTCTACTCACAACCCCGCGAATCTTTCATCGGCCTGCTGATCATCCTGGCGGGTGTTCCGGCGTTTCTCTATTGGCAAAACAAACTACATAAAACCCATAGGAATAATGTAAAATAGGCCTTTTCAGCCGACCTGTCGGCCGTCTATGTGGATGACTTTTTTCTGGATCGGGAGGGCCGTACCGCTCTGGGCGACCGCCCGTTCGACGATCCTGTTGAGTCCCGAGCAACAGGGTACGGTCATGACGGCGACGGTCAGAGAGCTAAGGTCATTATACTTGATGAGTTCGGCCAGCTTCTCAACATATCCCTGGATCTCGTCAAGCTTGGGGCAGGCGATGACGAGGTTTTTTCCCTTGAGGAAGTCGGCATGGAAACTCCCCAGGGAGAAAGCCGTGCAGTCGGCGGCGATGAGCAGGTCGCTTCTCTTGAAGTCAGGCGCATAGGGGGATATGAGATGGAGCTGGATGGGCCACTGGGTGAGTTCGGAAGCGCCGGAGACGGACTTCCCCGATCCCTCCTCCCCTGCCGCAACTCTGGCGGGGATCTCACAGGCGGCGCTTCCAGGGCAGCCGCCCAGGTGCGGAGCTTCTTTCTGAGGCGGGGCTTTCAGCTGGCGGTCCGACCGGCCGTCGCGGCCGCTCCCGATCCCATGGACCTGCCCGGCAGCCTCTTTTCCTCGCGTCCTGAGGACATGGCCGTAGGCCGCCCGGGCATCGTATTCATCGCTTTCCCTTTCCACGACCTTCAGCGCCCCCGTCGGGCAGACATTTAGACAGGCTCCCAGCCCGTCGCAAAAGATCTCTTTAACCAGGACGGCTTTGTTATCCCGATCGAGTTCAAGAGCGCCTTCGGCGCAGGCGGTCGTACAGAGGCCGCAGCCGTCGCAGAGGTCTCGATCGATCTCGATAATCCTTCTTTTGGCCATGAGTGTTTCTCTCCTTCGTCAAAGGCCTGAATTAAGGATAGAAGAGGCTGCGAAAAAAATCCTTGACTTAAGTCAATTTTTAGGGAAGCCGATCATTAGTTTATTTGGGTCCGGTTCAGGACAACCGGAGATCCTCCCGCAGGCGGCGCGGGGATTCGATCAGAACCGTTTTCTTCCTGACCTCGATGAGACGGTCCTTTTGAAGCCGTCCGAGGTTCCTGGACAGTGTCTCAGGGATGGTGCCAAGTTGCCTGGCCAGTTCCATTTTCTTAACGGGCAGTTCGAAACGGCAGGCGTCCTCTCCACGGCAAAAAGAGAGCAGGTACTGAGTCAGTCTCTGACGGACGGTCCTCAGTCCGAGTGTATCAATCCGCTGGTTGAGCACCTGGCATTTCCGGGCCAATAAGAGGACCAGATCCCTGGCAACGGATGGATTTTCGTCCATTTCCCGGAAGATCTTCTGGGTCTCGAAAAAGAGGACTTCGGTGTCCAGGGCCGACCGGGCGAAGGCCGGGAATTTTCCTTTGAGCAAGGCGATCGCTTCGCCGAAGAAATCCCCCGGCCGCAGCCGGACGATCTCCATCTCCTTTCCGGTATCATCCATGCGGAAAACCCGAACCTCTCCCGCGACGACGAAAAAAAAGCCCCGGGCTTCTTGCCGGGCCAGGAAGAGGAAAGAGTTTTTGGGGTATTTTCTTTTGATCCCCAGCCGAGCGATGTTTCTGTCCAGGGCTTTCCCTTCCACTTCGTGGTCGGGCAGCGGACCCGGCTCGCGCCTTCGGGTCTTTCCCTTTCCCTTCTTCATTCCCATCGTTCCACGGGCATGATCAGGCAGGTCGGGCCTCCCCTCCCTTTAACGAATTCGGAGAGGTCGATGAGCCGAACCTTGAATCCCGCTTTCTTGAGGGCCGCGGCCGCGTCGCGGCCACTTTTCTCCACGATGACCCGGCCCTTTCCCAGGGCGATCACGTTGGCGCCCGTGTCCTCCAAACAGGGGATCTCGATGACCTTGAAACCGTCGAAAAATCCCTTGGGAAAGATCCCCCGGCAGCAGATCACGACTCTCGGTCCGACGACACTCATCGCCCCGCCGATATGGAGGTGCGGAGACGGCAAAGTCATGATCCTGACTTCATAGTCCATGCTCATCAGGAGCCGGCTCAACTGACGGACGCCGCTCTTATTGGACCTTTCCGAGAGCCCGACAAAGGTCACCTTGCCGGCCAGGATAACGTCCCCTCCCTCGACGGTCCCCGGAGGCTCGATCGCTCCGAAGCGGCGCACACCCAGTCTCGCCAGGGCGGAGGCCATCCAGTCTTCCTCTCCCCGTCTCGTCGGGAGCCCCGGACGGAGTTTGATAAATCCCCGCGGAGTGACGAGGCCGGCGTCACGGCTGAAAACGGAATTGGGATGGCCGGGGAATTCTTTGAGGTTGGTCACCCGGGCTCCGGCGGCGCGCAACACGGCCTGCAAACGGAGATGCTGGCTCAGAGCTTTCTTCTTATCGGCCGGCTCACCGATATTGTGGATCTCGGGCTTTTCCACCTTGAAATATTCACGCCTCGGGGCGCAGACGATAACCCGCCGCAACGTCTCTCCTTCGTTCCTGATCATGACCGCTCCTCCGCCTCTCAACTTATCAGAACTTGTCGTCCGCGTAAATGGGCGCCCGGTTTTGGCGAAGACAAAAGAACGCGGCTAATCACTGAGGGGGAAGATTCTCAGCGAACCCAGGAGCTTGCGGAGAATCGCCGGAGCATCGTTCGCTTCAACCCGGAGGATCCAGATTTCGAGGCCTCTGACGATGGCCGCCGCCGATTCTCGGCGGTCCGGGGCTTCCAGGACGAGGGCTTCCCCCCCGTCCATATTGACCTTCCCCTTTTTTCCTGAAGGCAGGAGCTTGGCCAGTCTTTGCACGGCGGCCTCTTGCGGAACTTCCCATGGGTACATCTGGTGTTGTTCCAGTACGGCCGTCTCTTGGGAAGTCCCCTCCAGCGCGACCACGGTCGGGTCCGGCCAAACGGCGTCCAGCCGGCCGAATCTGAATTCGGCCGGTTTGGTCAGCCGAATGCCCAGCCACTCATTTTCGTAAACGTCGCCTTCCTCGGAGAAGGCCTCAGCGCCCGCCGGAACGACGACTTTTCGGCCGGCCGTTTCGAACTCCAGCACCTCCATCCCGACCTGGCCGAAAACCTGCTGCGCCGCGCCGATGGTCAAGCTCCCGGGCCCTTCGGCCAGCGATGAGGCGACCACGGCCAGGCGGGTGGCGTCGGCCGCCCCCTCATTGACGACGGCCGCGTCCAGAGGCACCCACTCCTCCCCTATCAGGATCTCGGTCCAGGCATGGCCCCCGAACATGCCGAGGGCATAAACGTACCCCAGGATGATGCGGGAGGGAATCCCGGCGGCCCTGGTCAAGCTGGCCAACAGAGTGGCGTAGCCGACGCAGGTCCCTCGTTTATCGCGGATGATCTCGGTCGCCGGGGCGAAGGCGATGCCCAGGTCGAAAGTCATGTTTTCGGCGACCCAGCGCTCCATGGCCAGGGCCGCCGGGAAAGCGTTTTTCTCCGTCCCGGCCAGTTCTTTGGACAGGCCCTGGACCCGGGGATCATCCGACTGGACATAGGCGTTGGGCTGGAGATAGGGACGGTTGGTCTCGGTCATTTCCACGGGGAAAGCCGCTCCCGAAGGCGGGGGCGTCCGCCGGATCTCAACGACCAGGTCCTTCTCCGATTTCTGCAGGACTCGTTGCCCGGAGATTTGGACATCCGGCCAGCCCAGCTCCGGATTCCGGTGGGTCAGCCTGATTTTCAGGCGATCGATCGGCCCGGCCCGGGGCAGCCGGATGTTGGAACGGATGATGGATCTCTGGAAAATTTCGGCGGGCAGCTCGCCTCCTCCCAGCGCTGCGGCCATGGCGTCGGACATTCCGGACCGGACGATCTCGATGACGCCGAAGGGCCCCGGTTCTTCCTGCTTGAGAAGGTAACCCTGCTCGTCCAGAAAGCCCGTCCTTTTGACCGGCATCCCCTCGAGGATTTCTTCCATTTTCAGGGCGGCGATATCCCGGTCTCCGATCCGGATCGACTCCCGGGACAGCACCGTCCGGGTGAGACGGCCGACGAGCGAGGCCTCGGCCACGTAGGTCTGGACCGTGATCGTGTCTCCGGGATTCTTGAGGGCAGCGACCGTCATCCGCCGGATCCCTTCGGATCCGTAAATGTCGCCCGAGTATTCGAGAGCGCTCGTGTATGTCTTTCCCCCGGATTCATTCTTGACCTCGATTTTCCTCTCCCCGACGACGGATTCGGTCCTCATGGTTTGATTGGAAGCCGTCATTTCGTAGCCGGCCCGGCGCAAGAGCCCGTCTGGCGACTCTTCGGAAGAGGATCTGAACCCGATTTCGATCCGGCTGCCCAGGCGGTTGAGGACAATGCGCATTTCTGAGTCGATATGAACGGCGTGCTCCCGGGTGCGGATCGTCTCCCGAACGTACCCCGCCGGCTGCCCGGCGATGTTGACGACATACCAGAATTCGGCCGCTCCCTCTTGTTCAGACGGGCGGCAGTTTCGGGGCCCGGCGGGGCCCGGCAGGCAGAGATTCCAAACGGCTAATAGAGCGATGACCGCCGGAATACACCGGCATTTCGACGGGCCCATGCCGCGGAGCTTGGCAAGCATAGCGAACCTCCGATGTCCTTGGTTTGAACTCTTCCCGCCCATTATACCTCTTTCTGTTTCTGTCTGCCCCCACAGCGCGGACCATGAAAATCGCCAATCATGCCCTGTCCCCATAAATTCGATGTTCGACGATGACATCAGACGGAGGGCCCCGCATCTCCGGCGGCACTATCCGTACCGGAGGAGGAAAAAACGCACCGGTGCCCTTCCTTTCGGGGATCCGCTTTTCGGGAGCTATCTTCGCTTCGAACGATCCGTGGACAAGCTCAGACCGATGCTCATCTGGAGACAGCTTCCAACGGGTGAATTGAACAGGAAGCCGATCTCAGGACGGACCGCCCATCGCCGGACATCAGAGCTTACGGCGACGCCGAAGTTGACGGCGTACATAGGATCACTCTCGTCTTGCAGAGGAATCAAGGCTTTGGCGGATGTGTTGATCTCGAAATGCGTGTTGAGCGGCAGGGTGGCGAGCAGCGTGGGATGGACCTGCCAGGTTTCGGAAGCTTCAATCTCCTCTCCAAAGGCGAACCCGACCGGCACATAAACGGTCAGCCAGTTCGGGATGAGGGCAACCTTCGGCCCGAATCCCAGCATGTTCACGCCGAAACTTTCGGCTTCTCCAGGATAGACGCTGGCATGTTCGTAGCGGATCCGGAGGTCCAGCCGTTTGAGAATTCCGACGCCGGCCTGAATTCCATAGTGGTCCTGGGTATGCCCGGATTGGCCGCTTACTCTGGAGTAACTCGGCGTGACTTCGACATGGCCCGGACCGGCGAGCCTGGCGCTCTGGAGCTCAGAAAAGGCCGGCGCGAGGCACGAGAATGAAGTGAAGATGCAGACCATTGACAACAGTGCGACCAAGGAGCCAAGAGAGAAAGTGTTGTTGATCGGTTTCATTGTCAACCTCCTTATGGCTTTCCAGGTTTTCGATCTCCGACCTGAATTTCGGTTTGGGGAGGGGAGAGTTGTCCAGAGCGTGTGAAGATTATGTCAAACATCTGCAAGTTCATGAAAACAAGGGCTTTTTAAATTTGTCGAAATCCGCCCCGTTTTATGGATACAATGGAGAGCCGGAGGCCATGATGAGAGTGAAGACGTTTTTTCTGCGCCCGGCGATCTTCATACTGTTTTCGACCCTGTGTCTGTCTGCAGTCCAAGCCGCTCCCGAGGAAATGCGCTACGGCACGGGGACCTGGGACGCGCAGCGCTACGGGAATCACCGGGCGGTCATAAGGGTCGAAGAGGCCGCTCCCGCCGTCCAGGCCCATATCCTGTGGCGGCGACGGGACCTGGAGCCGGAGAAAAAGAACATCATCTTCGTCGATGCGGCGACGGGGAGCAGAGTCCACAACGTCTGTCCCCTGGGCGTCAACCGCGAATACGGCGACTTCATCTTCGAGCCGCCGACCGTGCCCGGAGACTATTATGTCTATTATTTGCCCAATGTGGTGACGGGCCGGTCGAACTACCCGACGGTCGTCTACCCGGAGCTTGAGTTGACCGCCGAGCCGGGCTGGCTCGACCGCCACGGCCTCTCCCCTTTCGCCGCTCCGGCGGAGGGAACGGCAGCCTTTCCCTCCGCCCGCCTCATGGAGATCCAGTCGATCGACGAATTCCACAGTTTCTTCCCCATGGAAGTCATCGCCACCGCGGAGGAAACGGCCGCCCTTCTCGCGAAATACCCGGCCGCGCCCTACCTCATTTTCCCCGAGGACCGCCGATTTTCCATCCGGATGGTGGATGACCTTCCCTTGCGTTGGATTCAGAGCGGACCGCAAAGCGCCTTCGAGACGGAGGCGCTCCGCGGGGAGTCCCTGGCATTTCAAATCGGTCTCTGGGCCTGCCGGACGGACATCAAGGACGTGGCCGTCATGTTCAACGAGTTGAAGCCGGTCAAGGCGCATCGGCCGCCGGGCAGGAAGGCTTCCATTCCTCCCTCCGGATTTCATTCGTTCAATACCCGCGGGATCAATTGGGACGGAAAAGAATTCACCAGGGCCTGCCCCGTCCCCAAGGGCAAGATCCAGCCGCTCTGGTGCGGAGTCCAGGTTCCGCAGGATCTCCCTGCCGGGACATACCGGGGCGAGATCGTCGTCGAGCCCGCCGGCCTGCCGCCGGGCCGGGTGCAACTTGTCATCAACGTCCGGGAAGAGGTCCTCGAGGACGCCGGCGATTCCGAACTCTGGAGGATGTCACGCCTCCGCTGGCTGGACTCGCGGATCGCCTTCGATGACGAGGTCGTTCCTCCGTTCACGCCTCTCGCCGTCAGCGGAAACACCGTCTCCTGTCTGGGGAGGAGCATGTCCGTCGAACGGGACGGCTTTCCCGCCGGGCTCAAGAGTTTCTTTACTCCCGAAGTGACCGCCGTCGGACGGGAGGGCCGCGACCTTCTGGCCTCCCCTGTCGCGCTCAAGGTGGAAGAAAAAGACGGGACCCTCCGTGAATTCCAAGGAAAAGGCCCTCATTTCACGAGACAGGCGCCCGGCGCCGTCGCCTGGGAAGCGGAAAGCCGGTCCGGTCCGTTTATCCTCTCCTGCCGAGGCGTGATGGAATTCGACGGTTTCGTCGGGTTCAAGGTCGAACTCGAAGCGAAATCCGATGCCGAAGTCAGGGACATCCGGCTCGAGATCCCGATGCGCCGGGAAACGGCAAGATATATGATGGGCCTCGGTTTCAAGGGAGGGATTCGCCCGGCCCGCTTCGACTGGATGTGGGATCAGAAGAAAAACCAGGACGCGCTCTGGCTCGGCGACGTCAACGCCGGCCTTCAGGTCGGTTGGCGCGATGAAAACTATTCCCGCCCCCTCAACACCAACTTCTATCAGTCCAAGCCGCTCAACCTGCCGCCCTCGTGGTGGAACGGCGGCCGCGGAGGATGCACGGTTGAGGAGAAGGGCTCCGGTACGGTGCTTTTGACGGCTTTCAGCGGGCCGCGCCGGATCCAGGCGGGTGAAGTCCTCCATTTCCACTTCCACCTTCTCCTGACGCCGTTCAAGCCGCTCGACCCGCAGTCGCATTTTGCGACGCGTTTCTTCCATGCTTTTAAACCGGTCGCCGAGGTGGCCCGGACCGGCGCCAATGCCATCAACGTCCACCACGCCAACGAGATCAACCCCTACATCAATTACCCCTTCTTGCGGCCGGAGGAGATGAAAAAATATATCGACGAAGCCCACGCCCGCGGCATGAAGGTCAAGGTTTACGACACCATCCGGGAGCTTTCGAACCGCTGCGTCGAGCTCTTCGCCCTGCGCAGCCTGGGAGACGAAATCTTTTCGCCCGGCCCCGGAGGCGGGTTCTCCTGGCTCCAGGAACATCTCGTCTCCAATTACATCGCCGCCTGGTTCGTGCCCGAGCTTCAGGACGCGGCCATCATCAACAGCGGGATGTCGCGCTGGCACAACTATTATCTGGAGGGCCTGAACTGGCTGGTCGAGAACGTCGGGATCGACGGCCTTTATATCGATGACGTCGCCTTCGACCGGACGACGATGAAGCGGGTCCGCAAGATCCTCGACCGGGGCCGGCCCGGCGCGCTCATCGATCTTCATTCGGCCAATCAGCACAACCCGCGCGACGGGTTCGCTTCGAGCGCCAACCTCTACCTCGAGCACCTCCCCTATCTCAACCGGCTTTGGTTCGGCGAATACTTCGACTACGACTCGGCTCCCGACTACTGGCTCGTCGAGATCTCAGGAATCCCCTTCGGCCTCCTGGGAGAGATGCTCCAGGACGGCGGAAACCCTTGGCGGGGAATGATTTATGGCATGACCAACCGGCTTCCCTGGTCGGG
>JAFGRZ010000094.1 GCA_016934895.1 Candidatus Aminicenantota bacterium | reverse complement strand
ATTGGCCGATTGTCAAGGATGATCTCAATCAACCGAAAAATTCGGCCGGGACGTTTGTGAGCCGGACGACATCTTTCACCCGGTCGGCCACGTCGAAGCCCTTGGCGCATCGGACCGTGCAGGCCGCGCAGTCCCGGCAGGGATTCTCGGGGAGGTCGAGCTCTTCCAGCAGGTCGCGCGCCAGGCCCAGGTTCCTGTAGCCGTAGGCATACATGTAGCTGCGCATGATTTCGGGGACGGGAAGTCGCTCCCGGCAATGGGGCAGGCACTGATTGCAGTGTTGACAGTAGAGCCCGGCGTGGACATCCGGTCTCAGATCCTGGAGCTCCTGATCCGTCAGGGTCAAATCGGACATCACGGCCAGGTCCTCTTCGAGCTGATCGAAAGTGGTCATGCCCGGGATGGCGGTCGTTACGTTGGCATCGTTGAGAACCCATTTCAGGGCGGCTTTCATGTTGATCGGACGCTGTTTTTCCTTGTCCCAGAAGGCCCCGGCCTGGGTTTTCATGGCGACGATGCCGACCCCGGCGGCGGCGGCTTCGGCGACCGCCCGCCGGACCTCGTCCCGGTGGTCCTGCCGGAAATTGTAGGCGGCGAGGACGACGTCGTGAACCTTTCCTTCAACGGCCGCCCGGATGACCTCGGGCTCATTGGCATGGCTGGTCACGCCGATGAAACGAGCCTTCCCGGCCTTCTTAATCTTCTGCAGCGCGCCGAGAACCGTTTCGTGAAGGGCCTGCTCGCGCGCGTGGACGTTGTGCTGGTAGAGGATATCGACATACTCGACCCCCAGCCTCTGCAGGCTGATGTCGAACATCTCGAGGAACGGCTCGGGTTTGGCGTCAGCGGGAATAGCCCCCGTTCTCCGGTCGCGGCCGGGTGCCGGGACTTTGGTGGCGATGATGTACGAATCGCGGGGCCGTCCCTTCAGGACCTCGCCGATGATGACCTCGTTTTTCCCCCGCTGGTAGCCGTGGGCCGTGTCCAGCATGACGATCCCGCGGTCCAGCGCCGCCCGGATCAGGTTGGGATTATCGGAGTTCATGACTCCCATGCTGACGACGGGGAGCTTCAGGCCTGTCCGGCCGAGGGTCCGGACAATGGGCTGTCCGGCCGGCGTGGGCGAGGAGACCGGAGTCCGGCCGGCTCCAAGGGATGGTTTGACGGCCAGTCCGGCCAGACCGGCAGCGCTCCACCTCAAAAAATTCCTTCGTCTCAGGGAGTGTATGGGCTTGGTCATCCGTCTCTCCTTTATTGAGAGACCATATTTTACTAAATTTATAGTAACTATAGCAATAGTGGATTTAAAAACGTAAGCATCTCCATATGTGTGATAGGCAACTTGGGAATGGAGAAGCGACCTCGAAGGTTCGCCTGAAACACCTCCAAGAATCCATTTTTTATTCATATTAATCCCCCCGACCCCCTTGAGCAATCAAGGGGGCAGAAGGACGGTGTTTCCGGAAAGGTCGGAGGGCCGTCAGACGGAGATTCCGTAGATTTTGATCTTGTAGCTCAACATCCTCTCGGTGATCCCCAGGGTCCGGGCGGCCTTGCTCTTAATCCCGTTCGCCTCGAGGAGGGCCTTCTTGATCTCGCGGATCTCGAGACCCCTGACCATGTCCGTGAGAGTCTTTTCCCCGGTCCCGATCTCTTCCTCCGGCTTCTCTTTGATGAATACGGGGAGGTCTTCCAGGGTGAGGAAATGGCCCTCACCGAGGACGACCGCGCGCTCGACGATGTTTTCGAGTTCACGGACATTTCCCGGAAAGGGGTAGCGGAGAAGGGCGGACATGGCTTCCCGGGTCACGCCTTCGATCTTTATTTCTTCGCGCGCTCCGTATTTCTTAATGAAGAAATCGACGAGGGGCGGAATGTCTTCCTTCCTCTGGCGAAGCGGCGGGACGGTGATGGAGATGACATTTAAGCGATAGTAGAGATCGGCCCTGAACTCTTCAGCGGCCATCCGGCTTTCCAGGTCCCTGTTCGAGGCGGCGATGATGCGGACGTCCGCGCGCAGCGGCCTGGAGGAACCGAGCCGGTAGAACTCGCCGTCCTGGAGGACGCGGAGCAGCTTGACCTGGAGGGAGAGCCCGAGATCGCCGATCTCGTCCAGGAACAGAGTGCCTCTCGAGGCCGCCTCGAACTTGCCGATCCTCCGTTCCGTGGCCCCCGTATAGGAACCCTTTTCCGCCCCGAAAAGCTCACTCTCGACGAGCGTCTCGGGAAGCGAAGGGATATTCAGGGCCAGGAAAGGGCCGTCCTTTCTCCGGGACGCCTGATGGATGCTCCGGGCGACCAGATCTTTTCCTGTCCCGGTCTCTCCTTGAATGAGGACTGTGGCATCGCTTTTGGCCGCCCTGGCGATCAGGCGGCCGACCTCTTCCATGCGGGATGAGGCCATAATGAAATTCTTGGCCGAGAACCGTTCCTCGAGCGAGGACCGAAGAACGGAGACCTCACGGCGCAGTTTCTGCCGCTCCAGGGCCCGCTCGGCGGCCAGGCGGAATCTCTCGAAATCGATGGGCTTAGTGATGTAATCGTACGCCCCTTTGCGCATGGCTTCGACCGCGTTCTCGATGTTGGCATAGGCGGTGACCACAATGGCCGTGAGAAGCGGGTTTTCGGCGAGCATCTCCTGAATGACCGTTGTCCCCTTTTCCTCACCGAGCCTATAGTCGACAACGGCCAGGTCGATGGGATTGGTCCGGACGGTCTCCAGAGCGGCTTTTCCGGTTGCGGCTTCGAACACCGTGTAACCCTCACTCTCCAGGTTTTGTTTGATCAACCGCCTTTGGAGGGGGTCGTCTTCGACGACCAGAATCAAGGCTTTACTCATGATATCCTCCGGGAAAATGCAGGGTGAAAACCGTGCCCTGGCCCACGCGGCTCTCGGCTTCGATCCGGCCTCCGTGGGCTTCAACAATCTTGCGGGCCAGGTAGAGGCCGATCCCCATGCCTTTGTCCTTGGTCGTGAAGAACGGGTCGAAGAGGCGCGGGAGCCTGTCCGGAGAAACGCCTTCCCCCGAATCGATGACCTTGACCGTGACCTTTTTCCGGCGCATTTCCGCTGTCACGGATACGGATCCTTGCTCCGTGGCCTCGGAGGCGTTGCGGAGCAGATTGAACAAACACTGGGTCAGCAGGGTTTTGTCGGCGGAAAGATGGACAGGGCGGGATTCCGCGTAGCCGAACGTGATCGAGGGACGGTGAATCTCGCGGGCCAGGGCCGCCCAGGCCTCGGTCACGACTTCGCGGAGCGCCACCTTTTCTTTATTCAATCGGAGGGGCCGCAGCGCGTCCGAGAACCGGTCGATGATCCGGGCGATCTTCTGGACCTCCGATTGTCCTTCCATGACCTCTGGCTCGGTATCGGCCGGCACTTTTTTTCTCAAGAGCTCGCAGAGGAGGGAAAGGCTGTTCAGGGGATTCTTGATCTCGTGGGCGACGGCTGAGGTGAAGGCCGAGATCTCCCGGAAGCGCTCTTTTTCGCGGCGGGCGTCTTCGGCTTCTTTGGCTTTGGCCAGATAGCTTTTTTGGAGTTCGTAAAGGCCGAAAAAGAAAACCGTCCCGACGGCTGCCAGAAAGGCGAAGATAATCAGCAGGTTCCGGCCGGACCGCGCGGTCATGTCCTCCAGGTTTTTCAAGGAGTAGCCGAGGTAAAGGGAATAGGCGGTTCCATCTTTCCCGGAAAATGAGGAGAGCCGATTGAAAATCCGGCCGACCGGCGAGGCAATCGTCCAGGGAGCCGTTCGCTCGGCGTCCTCGGAGGAATAAGGAAGATAGCCTTCGTATCGGGAGCTCCAGGCCAGAATGGCCTTGTTTTCATCGAGAATGGCGAGATAGTAGATGTTCCCTTCGCCCTCGTACAGTTTCAGGATATCCTGAGGCGAGTATCCCTCCTCCAGGAAATAAGCCATGTTGACCCCGAGGATTTCGGCCGTGGCGGTGAGCTGTTCCCGGACGAGATCTTCGGCTTTTTTCTGGACGTAGCCCCGGCTGAGGGTGGAGAAGAAGAGAATGATGACCAGAATTCCAATGAATGGGAGTAAAAAGAAGAGGAGGAGATCCTTCCGCTTCAAAATCCCCGGCCCTTGCGCGGTCCTGCCCTCTTCATCTTCCCGCCCCGCCAGGTCGGGAAACCCCGGTTGTCGCGCAGCAGAAACGTCTCCCCGGCCGACTGGAGCTCGCGGGCGATGACGAATCGGACGCCGTCCTGATTGGCGTATACGGACCCGATGATCTTCACATTCTCTCCGGCATGGAGGTCATGGTCGAAAAACCAGGCCGGACTGATTTCCGCCCGAAAAATATCTCGGCTCTTTTTTTCCTCAAGGATGAGGATGAGAAAGCTGGCCCGGTCCTCATACCGGGGTTCGAAGAGGATTTCTCGGATGACTCCTTCGACCTGTTGTTCGGTATCGACGTTGTAGAAATGCGGGGTCGGCCTGGAGCCTTGCTGGCCCTGAAGGAAGACGCCTCCGCCGGCGAACAGAATCAGGAAGATGAGGAGGCTCCTGGACCTCATGTTCCGTTTCCCCAGTTCAAGTTCCACTCCACGCCCACCGAGAGGAAATGCCCCTGCCATTCGAAGAGCGGATCGATGGAATGGTTGTCGACATATAAGTAGTTGAGATAAAGGGACAGGGTCGAAAAATTCTTCTCCAGCCGCGCTTCCCATTGGCTCCTTCTGTCCTCCCTGACGATGCCGAGCGTTTCTCCGTCGAGATTCATGGCCTCGATACCCGGGAATTCTTTGAGAGAGCCGGTATATCCCAGCTTGAGCTGAGTGTTCCAGGGGGCTTCGACGGTCAATAGGCCGGAAAGGATATAGCCGTTCCAGGAGAAAAGATCATAGGTCGGATTTTCGACCATGTAGAACTCGTCGATGGAAGCGAAAGGATTCTCTCCCGAGATCGTCCACTGTTTCAGCCCGGAAAACCGGACGCCGATGTTGCTACCGAGCCCCTGGGCGAGAAGGCCGCCGGCGGACAGGATTTGAATACCCTGCCCCTGGTTCACCAAGCCGGATTTCGAGAGACCGTCTCGCCAGCCCATCTGATGGCTGCCTTTGCCCCGGCCGCCATAGCCATGGTGGCTGTCCGCCGGCGGCTCCGGCTCCTCGGGTTCGGGGATGACGGCGACGAACGGGTGGAGGAACGACTTGAATCCCCAGTTGGCCTCGGCTTTGAGGGTGGTGTTGGTTTCGAAATAGCGATCCAGGGAGAGATTGACCAGGTGGCTTGTGTAATCAAAGATCTGATTCTGATAATTCTTGTAAGCAAAGGTGTAGCTGGCCTTGAGGATCGAGCTTCCGCTGAGATAGGACTTGACGGCCCCCAGGAAGCCGAGCGAGAGATGATTGAAATCCTGATAATCGGCCCTGTAAAACGCACCTCCCCCTTTGACCGCGGCGTAAAATCCTGTTTTCTCGCTCAAGGGATGGACAAAATCCAACCCGAGGTCCTGGCCGTAATAGCTGACGTTCGGGTTCTGATAGAGGTGGGAATAAGCCCCTTCGGTGAAAAAAGAGACCGGCCGGAAATCCTTGGCCAGAGAGAAAGTCAGTTGGGAGACTTGGTCCTTTTCCGGGTAGGCGATTTGGAAAAGATTGTCTGT
>JAFGRZ010000093.1 GCA_016934895.1 Candidatus Aminicenantota bacterium | reverse complement strand
GTGGCCAAGGGCGGCGGGGCCGAGAACATGAGCGCCATCCGGATGTTCGCCCCGGCGGCGGGGCTCGAGGGAATCGAGGACTTCGTCATCGAAACCGCGGACAAGGGTGGTTCCAATCCCTGCCCGCCGATCATCGTCGGGGTCGGCGTCGGCGGAAATTTCGAGTTCGCTCCCTGGCTCGCCAAGAAGGCCCTGATGCGGCGGCCCCTCGGCACCCATAACGAGGATCCCTTTTACGCCGACATGGAGAAGCGCTTGCTCGAGCGGATCAACAAGCTCGGCATCGGGCCGCAGGGAATGGGAGGCCGGATCACGGCCCTGGCCGTCCACGTCGAGTCGTTCCCCTGCCACATCGCCTCGATGCCGGCGGCGGTCAACATCGAGTGCCACGCGCACCGCGTCATGAAATTTGAACTGTAGGAGTGGCATTTATGGGCACACTGAGTCATCGCGAGCGCAGCGTGGCGATCTCACAACGCCTTCTGGAGATTGTTTCGCTCCCCCAAGTCGTTCGCAATGACAGCAAACGACAAAAACACGCTCATGAAAGAACGTAGGAAGACCAGGAGATTTCAATGATTGAAATACGATTCCACGGCCGGGGAGGCCAGGGCACGGTCGTCGCCTCCAAGGTCCTGGCCGACGCGCTGGCCAAAGAGGGCAACTACGTCCAGGCTTATCCGGAATTCGGGGTGGAGCGACGGGGGGCCCCGGTCATCGCCTTCATCCGGATCGACGACAAGCCCATCTACGACAAGAGCCGCATCTATGCGCCCAACCATGTCGTCGTCGTCGACCCGACGCTCGTCGAGGCGATCGACGTGACAGAGGGACTCAAGGAGGGCGGGCTCATCATCATCAACAGCGAGAAAAACCCTGCGTCGTTCGAGTTCCCGGCGAAATACAAGGTAGCGACGATCAACGCCACGGGGATCGCCGTCAAGCACAAGCTGGGAAGCATGGCCGCGCCGATCGTCAACACGGCCATCGTCGGCGCCGTCGTCAAGATGCTGGGCCTGACCAAGATCGAGCCGCTGCTCGCGGCGATCAAGGAGGGTGTGCCGACCCGGCCCGAGGACAACATGGCCGCGGCGGAAGAGGCGTATGAATTGGCCGAGAAATCGGTGTAGCGGAAATATGATGATCCCCCTCTCCTCAATCCTCTCCCACCCGGGGAGAGGAATTGGAAATAAGGGGACACGAACTTTAATTAGGAGCAAGCAAGATAGGAAGTCGGGAATTAAAGTTCGTGTCCCCTTATTTCCCTTATTTCGTGTCCCCTTATTTCAAGCCTCGAAAGGATTGCTATGAAAGACAAGAAAAAGGCTGAGAAAATCATATTTAAGACGGAAAAGGAAGTCCCGCTGATGCCGATGTCGCTGGGCTCGATGCTCTACAACAAAACCGGGGCCTGGCGCAACATCCGGCCCGTCATCGACCTCGGCAACTGCATCCAGTGCGGCATCTGCTGGAAGTACTGCCCTGATGTCGCCATCTATATCGAGAACGAGTTCCCTGTCGTCGACCTGGAGTACTGCAAGGGCTGCGGCATCTGCGCCGAGGAATGCCCCACCAAGTGTATCGCGATGGTGGAGGAAGAGAAATGAAGAAAGTCATCATGGGAAACCACGCGCTTTCCTGGGGCGCCCAACTCGGCCGTGCCCAGGTCATCGCCGCCTACCCCATCACCCCGCAGACCCAGGTGGTCGAGCTCCTCTCGGAGATGTGCGCCAGCAAGACGCTCGACGCCAAGTTCATCAAGGTCGAGTCGGAGCATTCGGCCATGGCCGCCTGCATCGCCGCCTCGATCGCCGGAGCGCGGACCTTCACGGCCACCTCCGCCCAGGGATTGGCGCTGATGCACGAACTCCTGCACTGGGCTTCGGGAGGACGAAACCCGGTGGTCATGGGAAACATCAACCGGGCCATGGCGCCCGGCTGGTCGATCTGGACCGACCAGAACGACAGCCTCTCCCAGCGCGACACGGGCTGGATCCAGTTCTACTGCTCCTCGAACCAGGAAGTCATGGACACGGTCGTCCAGGCCTTCCGGGTATCGGAAGAGCTGATGATCCCAAGCATGGTCATCCTGGACGCCTTCGCTCTCTCCCACACGTACGAGGTCGTCGATATCCCCGACCAGGACAAGGTCGATGGGTATCTTCCTCCTTTCAAGCCGCCCGTCCGCCTGACGCCCTCCGATCCCCATGCCTTCGGCGGGCTGACCTCGCCGGAGCACTATTTCGAGCTGCGTTACAAGCTCCAGAAGGACATGGAGAAAGTACCGGATTTGGTCGAAGAGACCGGCCGCGAATACGAGAAGCTTTTCGGAAGATACCTCGGCCAGGTCGAGGATTACCGCTGCGACGACGCCGAGATCATCTTCGTCACCTCGGGAACGGCCGGGTACACGGCGCGCGTGGGGGTGGACCAGCTGCGGCAGGACGGCATCAAGGCCGGAAACCTGCGCATCAAGATGTTCCGGCCCTTCCCCTTCGCCAAGGTCCGGGAGATCCTGCCCAGGGCGGCCAAGGTCGCCGTCGTGGACCGGAACATCTCCTACGGCCATCACGGCGTTTTCTACCAGGAGGTGAAATCGGCGCTCTACGGCCGGGATCACGACCGGCCTCCTGTATTCGGCTACATCACCGGGCTGGGAGGCCGGGATATCATGCCCGAGACCTTCAAGGAGATGGCCCGAATGACCCTGGCCAAGGACAAGCCGGAAGAGGACATCACCTGGATGGGAGTGAAGAGATGAAAAAAGAAAAGACCATGAAGCTGAGCCTCCCCACCGATGAACTGATGAGCTCCGGCCACCTGGCCTGCCAGGGATGCGCGGCCACGCTGGCCATGCGGTACGTCCTCAAGGCGCTGGGACAGAAAACGGCGCTGTGCATCCCGGCCTGCTGCTGGTCGGTCATCGACGGCCCGTTCCCCTATTCCTCGCTCGATGTCCCGATCTTCCACTGCGCCTTCGAGACGGCCGCTTCGTCGGCCTCGGGATTGAAGGCGGGATTGGAGATGGTCGGCGACACGGAGACGACCGTCGTGGCCTGGGCGGGCGACGGCGGGACCTTCGACATCGGCATCCAGGCGCTTTCCGGCGCCGCCGAGAGGAACGACGACATCATCTACATCTGCTACGACAACGAAGCCTATATGAACACCGGCATCCAGCGGTCAAGCGCAACTCCGTTGGGAGCCTGGACGACAACGACACCGGTCAAGCATTTCAAGAACCGGCCGAAGAAGGACATCGACGCCATCATGGCCGCCCACCGCATCCCCTACCAGGCGACGGCCAACACCAGCTATCCCGAGGACCTCTACAAAAAGGCGAAAAAGGCCAAGGACATCAAGGGGACACGGTTCCTGCACATCTATGCGCCCTGCCCGACGGGCTGGAAGAGCCGTCCCGAGGATTCGATCAAGCTGGGGCGGATGGTCGTCCAGAACTGCATCTTCCCGTTGTACGAGGTCGAGGACGGAGAAAAATATACGCTGAACATCAAGCCCCGGGAGAAGAAACCGATCAACGATTATTTCCGGCTCCAGGGGCGGTTCCGCCATCTCAAGGACGAGGACCTGAAGCTCATCCAAGAAGAGGTCGACCGGAACTGGGAGCGCCTCCTCAAGAAAGTCGAAATAGGGGGACAGCAACCCTAATGCACTAATTTATAAGAGTGAAATAAGGGGACACTAACCTCAATTGAATTGAAACAGGGGGAAATCGGGGGACAATGGGGAAATCGGGGGACAATAACCCTAATTCGGAACCTCTAAAAGTGTAGGTTGAAATTAGTGCATTAGGGTTGCTGTCCCCCTATTTACGTCCTCCGTCTATGGTGTTGCAATTAATCTCGATTAAACTTATAATATCAATCGGAATTGCATTCGAGGAGACGAAGATGAAACCTCTGCGTACAGCGGTCATGACGGCGGCGGCGCTCATGCTCGGCGGAGCCATTGTCCTATCGTTCGCACCCGCGCCCGCGCCCCAGGCAGGCAGCCTGCCCGCTCCCGATTTCACGCTGACCGACCTCAGCGGCAAGACGATCAAGCTGTCCGATTATAAAGGCAAGGTCCTTTTCCTGAATTTCTGGGCCACCTGGTGCCCCCCCTGCCGGGCCGAGATCCCTGACTTCGTCGAGGCCTACGCCCAGGAGAAAGCCAATGGGCTCGAGATCCTGGGGATATCACTGGACACCAACGGAAAAGCGGGCGTAGCCGCCTTCGTCGAAAAATATAAGATCAACTATCCGGTGATTCTGGAATCACGGCGGAACACAGAGCGCCTCATCAACGACTATCAGCCGGGCCAGTATATCCCGACGACCATCATCATCGACAAGTCGGGCCGCATCCGGCACAAGGAAGTCGGCGCGATCGACAAGGAAACGCTGCTCAAGCACTTCCAAAGGTACAGCGCCGAATAAGAAGCGCCTTCCATCACCAGCGATAGGCGACG
>JAFGRZ010000092.1 GCA_016934895.1 Candidatus Aminicenantota bacterium | reverse complement strand
GTGATGGACCTCGAGGAATCCTGGAAGACCTGGCTTGAGATTTACAATACCGCCCAGGACGACCGCACAAGGAAAATCGCCGGCAAGCATCTTTACCAGGTGAAAACGGCGATGGATACCAACATCCTCAAGGAAGCGGTCCAGCGGTTCAGGGACCGATACCAGCGGCTCCCTGCCGCATTGAGCGAGCTCGTCCGCTTCGGAATCGTCCGGTCTCTGCCGCAGGACCTGGACGGAAAGGACTATATCTACGACCCCAAAACGGGCGAGATCACGCCTCCGAGTGTCTGGTGGAAAAGATAATCGTCGCCCTTTTCGGACTGGCCTGGGGCAGCTTTCTTAATGTCGTCATCCATCGGCTTCCCCGGGGACTGAGCCTGGCGCATCCCCCCTCTTCCTGTCCGCGCTGCGGGACACGCATCAAAGCCTATGACAACGTTCCCGTCCTCTCCTACCTGTGGCTCCGGGGCAAATGCCGCGCCTGCGGCCTGAAGATTTCGCCCGTCTATCCGCTGGTCGAGATCGTCACACCCGTCTGCTTTCTTCTCCTATTGGCGAAGCACTCTCTGACCGTCCCCTTCTTCGCCTCGAGCCTTTTCGCCAGCGCCCTCATCGTCCTCTGTTTCATCGACCTCCACCATCAGATCCTCCCCGACGAGATCACCCTGCCGGGCCTGGCGCTGGCCCTCGTCTACTCCGTCTTTCGCTCCGACATGAATCTGCGGCAATCTCTGCTCGGAGCGGTCGCCGGCGCCGGCTTCCTGCTCGCGATCTACGGAGCATATCTGCTATTGCGGAAGAAGGAGGGCCTGGGCATGGGCGATGTGACCATGATGCTTTTCGTGGGCGCCTATTTAGGCTGGCTGAAGGCGTTCTTCACTCTTCTCGTCGGCTCGTTCGCCGGGGCGCTGGTCGGGCTTTTTCTTTTGTCCTTCCGGAAGAAGGACCTCCAGTTCTCCCTCCCCTTCGGCACGTTTCTGGCGCCGGCCGCCTTTTTCGCACTCGTCTGGGGCGACCGGATCATCAGCGCCTACCTCAGCCTCTACAAACGATAGCCCTGACCAGGGAGAGCGGGCCGCGTTCATTGAATTTTCCCCGGGACTGTGTTATTGACTAGGAACAGGTTCACTCCATGGTTGCGGAGAATTTCCCCCAAAAAAAGGCCGCTCTCGGCATCATCCTGGCCGTCTTCCTTTTCTCTCTCGGTTTCTCCCTGTTCATCAACCTGCCGGTCGTCAACCAGCATTTTCTTTTCGCCGATCAGGCCGTCTATTACGCCCTGACCCAGAGCATCGCCCACGACCTCGACCTGGAATACACCAGGAAGGACCTGATCCGGTACTACCACGACTTCAACGCCGGGCCGCAGGGCATCTTTCTGAAAAAAGCCCGGAACGACAAGATTTTCTACGCCAAATCCTGGGCCTATTCATTGTTCGCCGCCCCGTTCGTCCGGATGTTCGGCTATAACGGCATTTATGTCTTCCACTCGGTCCTCCTGCTCATCGTCATGGTGCTGGGGTATGCCTACTTCTCCCTGGCCAATTCTCCGCTCACCTCGATTTCCTATCTTTTGACCTTTCTCTTCGGCTCCGTGGCGGGCGTCTACTATCTCTGGATCTCGCCGGATTTCTTCAATTTCTGCGTCGTCTTCATCCTCTATTTTCTCTGGATCTACAAGATCAAACGCCGGGAAACGCCGGCGCCCGGGCCCGCGCTCGAAACATCCCGGTCCTTTCTTCTCTCGCCGGGAACGGACTACCTGGCGGCTTGTCTCGTCGGTCTGGCGGTTTTTTCCAAACCACCCAACATCGTCCTCATGGCGCCGCTCGTCCTTTTCGCTCTCTCTGAGAGAAAGTTTTTCAAGGCGCTCGTCCTGTCGGTCGTTTTCATCTTGACCATCGGGCTTCTCTTCGGGGCCAATTACCTCCTCACCTCGGACTGGAACTACCAGGGGGGCGAGAGGAAGACGTTCATCGAAAAATTCCCTCTTGAAAAATCCGATGCGACCTTCGATTCCCTCGGCAGCACCATGACCTCGGAAAACTACTTCCAACGCTTTCTCATCCCTCCCAAGTTCATCATCTTCAATATCTTCTATTATTTCTTCGGCCGTTTCACCGGCATCGCCTGGTATTTCTTCCCGGCTCTGCTCGCCATGATCCTGTTCTTCCGCTCGCGGCGCCGGATCTATGATTGGCTGACCCTCCTCGCCCTGGCCGGAGGCATCCTCGTCTATATCGTCCTCACGCCCGAGTTCTACGGCGGCGGGGGCGGGTCCCTGGCCAACCGGTACTTCCTTAACATTTATCCCCTCTTTTTGTTCCTGCCGAGCGCGAAAAAGACCCGGCGGCAGGTCTTACTCATCTGGATCATCGCGGCCGTGTTCATCTCCCAGATCCTCGTCAGCCCTTTCCGGTCCTCCGCCCAGCCGGCCACCCACGCCAAAAAGTTCCCGATCAAGGCCCTCCCTCTGGAGATGACTCAAGTCAACCACTTCCCCACCAATACCAACCCGCTCGCCTTCCGGGTCAGCATCTGGCCGGACAAGCCCCACCCCCAGAGGGAATTCATCCATTTTCTGGACGACAATTTTTTCCCCAGACTCGAGCCGACCGGCATCTGGACCCGCGGGGACAAGACATGCGAATTCATCCTCAAGACGTATTATCCGCTCCGGGAGATCGGAGTCCGGCTCCTCAACAATCCCCGGAGCAATAATGAGATCACCGTGAAGGTCGAAGGCCAGAGGCAAAAGATCATCCTCCAATCCAAACAGTGGGGAGAGCTGCGCTTCACGGTCGGCAACGGCTTCAAGATGCAGGAGAGATATCACTACCGGATGAGGATCAAGGCGTCCAAGGGCTCCATCCCATACTATGAAGACCCGAACAGCCTGGAGCGGCGGTATCTGGGCGTTTTCTTCGAGCTCGAGCTCGTCCCCAAGGAATAATGTGCGGAATCTGTGGAATCGCCGCTCCGTCCTCGGCTGAACCGGTCGACCGCCCGCTCGTCGAAGCGATGTGCCGGACCCTGGCCCACCGGGGCCCTGACGACCAGGGCGTCTATGCCGGAAAAACGGTCGGCCTGGGCGCGCGCCGGCTGAGCATCATCGACCTCGAAGGCGGCCACCAGCCGCTCGCCAACGAGGACGGGACCATCTGGATCGCCCACAACGGCGAAGTTTATAACTTCCCCGGTCTCCGCGAGGAACTCATCGCGCGCGGCCACCGGTTTTCGACCCGGACCGACACAGAAACCATCGTCCATGCCTACGAAGAGTGGGGTGAGGAATTCGTCCATCGGCTCCGCGGCATGTTCGCCTTCGCCCTCTGGGACGGAAAAGAAAGGCGGCTGCATCTCGTCCGCGACCGTCTGGGTGTCAAGCCGCTCTACTATACGTTGCTCGACGACGGGACGCTCGTTTTCGGGTCGGAACTGAAAGCGCTCCTCGTCCATCCGCGGGTCGGACGGGCCATCGAGCCCCGGGCGCTCGATTTTTTCTTGACGCTCGAATATGTCCCCTCGCCGCTTTGCATCCTCAAGGACATTCACAAGCTCCCCGCCGGCCATACCCTCACCTTCGAGGACGGCCGGATCGAGATCAAAGAGTACTGGGATATCCGATCTGGAGCGGAGGCGGGAGGCGATCCTTCGAAGCGCCGGTTGCCCGAGGTCATGGACGAGCTCTATGCCCGGCTCAAAGAAGCCGTCAAGCTGCGCCTGGTCAGCGACGTTCCGTTGGGCGCTTTCCTGAGCGGCGGCATCGACTCATCGACGATCGTCGGCCTGATGAGGGAGCTCGGGGCCTCGCCGATCAAGACGTTCTCCATCGGGTTCGAAGAGACGTCCTATAACGAGCTACCCTATGCCCGGCGGACCGCCGAGATGTTCGCCACCGAGCACGAGGAATTCACCATCGAGCCCCGGGCGCTCGAACTCACTGAGAAACTCATCCGTCACCTCGACGAGCCGTTCGGCGATTTCTCGATCTTCCCGACCTACCTCGTCTCCAAGATGGCCCGGCCGCACGTCAAAGTCATTCTGTCCGGAGACGGAGGCGACGAGGTCTTCGGCGGGTACGAACACTACCAGGCGCAGAAGATCGCCTCCTGCCCTCCGGTCCGGCTGGCCGGCCGCCTGGCTTCTCCCTTGATCAACCGTCTGCCCCCTGCGGCCAGGAAGAAGGGCGTCTGGAACAAGCTGCAACGGTTCCTGCAGGGCTTTGAACATGCTCCCGGCAACAGGCATCTGCGTTGGATGATGTTCCTCTCCCGGAAAGACAGGGAACGGCTCTACTCGGCCGGGTTCCGGGAACGATTGGGCGCGGTCGACGAAATCTTCCGCATCCCGCCGTTCCGGAGAATATACGAGAGGCTCCCGGACTTCGACCGGACGACGGGAGAACTTTACGTTGACCTCAAGAGCTACCTCGTCGACGATATCATGGTCAAGGTGGACCGGATGAGCATGGCCGCATCGCTCGAGGCCAGAGAGCCCCTTCTCGATCACAAGCTCGTCGAGTTCGTCTTCGGGCTGGAAGGGCGGCTCAAGCTCCACGGCCTGACCACCAAGTGGATCTTCAAGAAGACAATGGAACGCCTCCTCCCGGCCGAGAACATCCACCGGCCCAAGGAAGGCTTCAGCATCCCGATCAAGCACTGGCTCCGGCGGGAACTGCGCGAACTGATGCTGGACCATCTGAGCGAGAGACGGATCCGGGAAGCCGGGTTCTTCAATCCCGGGGCCGTTCAGAGGATGGTGTCCGCGCACCTTTCGGGGCGGAAAAACTTCAGCCACCAGCTCTGGGCCCTGCTTGTTTTCGAAATCTGGAAGGAAAACTATCTCTGAAAAAAGGCGGGGACTAGGTTCGCCAGCACGCGAATTTGCCCCAGCGAGTCAAATTCGCTCCGACTCATCCTTCGCTCTTCCCTCCCTCCGGTCGAGAAACCATGCCCGCTCAGTCTTCGACGGGCTTTCTCACCTAATCCCCGCCTTTTCCCAGCGATGATTTTCCGGGTGGGGGAAGGGATTCAGGTTTCTTCAATAACGAGGAGCCGCCGGGTGGAGGGGGTGACCTTGAAGGCGTCGGCGACGGGGAGACCCGGGACCCAAATAATCTCATCGCCTGAAAGGAAAACGGGATGGCGGTCCCTCTGGCCCGCGGCGATCCCTTTCGCCCGCATGATCTCTTTGAGCTTTTTCCGTCCGGGAGCGCCGAGCGGACGGTAGCGGTCGGCGTCGCGCCGGCTGCGGACGACGATGGGGAACCGGATCATCCCAACATCGAGGAAGGCTCTCCGGTCGTCATCAAAACGCAGGCGTCCTGCGCTCTTCCCCGGAATCCGTTTAGCGGAGAAAGAAAGTCCGGCCTCGGTGACGGATAGTTCTTTTTCCCCGTCCCATTCGTATTCGTAGCGGACCGGAGGAATAGGGTCCTTCTTGATCGAGATCAAGCCTTTTTCTCTGGACAGGACGAGCCCGCCCGGCAGGACCGCTTCTTTCCCCTCGGCCAGCCCGCGGACGGACTCGACGTCATGGAAAGACAGCCTCCTCAGGTTGCCCCTGAGTTCCTGCAGGTATGCCCGAACACATCGGCGGCCGAGGGCCGGGTTCATAGCGGACAGACGGACGGCGTCGAGGCGCAATCCGCCGCCGCTCCGGCGGACGATCCCCTTCATCTCTTCTTGAGTGATTCTTTCCCAGACCTTTTCTTCCTCCCGGCAGATCTCGGCCAGCCGTCCGAGTTGACGGACCACTCCGGGTTCAAAATTTCTCTCGAGATAGGGGATGAGCTTGAGGCGGACCCGGTTCCTCAGGTAGCGAGTGTCGCGGTTTGTCTCATCCCGGCAAAAGGACGCCTTTCTCTCCCGAAGAAAGGCCTCCACATCCCGGCGCTCGACCTCGATCAGCGGGCGGATGATCAGTCCATCGAGACAGGGGGCGATCCCGGCCAGGCCGGACGGCCCGCTTCCCCGCAGAATCCGCATGAGAACGGTCTCTGCCTGGTCGGTGAGAGTGTGAGCGGTGGCGATCTTGCGAGCACTGATCCGGGCGGCTGCCTGGCGCAGAAAGAGGTAGCGTCTTCCCCTGGCGGCTTCCTCGATGTTCAGCCCGTTTTTTCGGGCGTGCGCGCGAATATCCTCCCTCCTGATATACAGGGGAAGCCCGAGCCTCCGGGAGAATTCGACGACGAAGCGCTCGTCGGCCGCGGCGCTGCGGCGAAGACGGTGGTTGAAATGGGCCAGAGCCAGCCGCAGCGCATACTCTTCGCGAAGTTCCATCAGGGCGACCGTCAGGGCGACGGAGTCGGCGCCGCCGGAGCAGGCGATCAGGACCTTGTCGCCTTTCTCCAGGAGGCCGAGGCGGGCGATCGTCTTCCGGACTCTATGAAGGAACATTTCCTGCAAAATGAGCAAGATTCGGCTCTGAGTCAGCGCAAATGGCGGCGGAGGGATTTGAACCCCCGACACTGCGGATATGAGCCGCATGCTCTGACCAACTG
>JAFGRZ010000091.1 GCA_016934895.1 Candidatus Aminicenantota bacterium | reverse complement strand
TAATGATGAGATCCCTCGCAATGCTCGGGACGGCCCAAGGGGCCGGATTGTTCCAATCGCTGCGCTCTTTCGCAATGACAGTACGACACAGTCTCCGAGGGAGGAGGAAATAATGAATTCTCTCCAGATCCGCTTCCCGGCAGGATAGAGAGAAAATGGGCGCACCGTTCACATATCCCTCCTCTCTTGGTGGGAAGAGGTCGGCAAGAGGGAATTGAGATTGTCCGGGGGCGGCCCTAAGACCTGGAGAGATGTCTATTTCCAGAAGCTCGAGACGAAGCGCTCGACCTCGGGGATGCCGCCCTGATAGATGAGGTAACCGTTGTGGGGCTCGCGCTCGGTGATCTCGCCGGCGATGGGCGTCAGCATGATGTCCTTGACTTTGGCCAGGTCGTTCGTCTGGCCGAGCGCCCAGCCGAGCTTGACATAGGCGACCTCCGGGAGCATGTTCGCCGCCGGAAAGACGCCGAGCTCCATGATGTCCCGGCCGGTGTCATAGACGAACATCTGGACGTATCCCCAGAGCGTCTGGACCGTCATGTACATGGCGACGCCCTTGTCATGAGCCCGGCGGAGCGCCGGGTAGAGGGGCTTGTTGACGTGTCCGAGCCCCGTCCCGGCGATAATGATTCCCCTGTAACCGTTGTCGATCAGGGCTTCGATGATGTCCGGCTTCATGTTGGGGTAATAATAGACGATCGAGACTTTCTCCTCGAAGGCCGTATTGATCGTGACGTCATTGTCGCTCCGACGCCTTTTGTAGTCGTCCCTCAAGGTTATGATCTTTTCCCGGCTGACCATGGCGATGGGGATGTCGCCGATCGTCCGGAACGTGGACCGGTACGACGAGTGCATCTTGCGGACGCGCGTCCCCCGGTGGAGGAGGTCGTACTGATCGCTCGTCGGCCCGAACATGCAGACCATCACCTCGGCGATATCGCTCTCCGCGGCGGTCTTGGCGGCGTCGATGAGGTTCAGCGCCGCGTCGGAGGAGGGCCGGTCGCTCGACCGCTGCGAGCCGACCATGACGATCGGGACCGGCGTGTTCTGGACCATGAAGGAGAGAATGGCCGCCGTGTGGTGCATGGTGTCCGTGCCGTGCCCGATGATGATCCCCTGGACCCCCTTCCGGATCTCCCGGCCGATGGCCGTGGCCGTGCCGACCCACTGTTCCGGACCCATGTTCTCGCTGAAAACGCCGTAAAGCTTCTCCGTCTCGAGATTGCAGATATCGGCCAGCTCCGGCACGGAGCCGTAGAGTTCCCCCGGTGTAAAGGCCGGGATGACGGCGCCCGTCCGGTAGTCGAGCCGGCTGGCGATCGTCCCGCCCGTTCCGAAAAGCTTCACCCGCGGCTTCCCGGGATCGTAGGGGAATTCCTTCTCCGGGATCTTGTAGTGGGCTTCCTTGTATCCGATCTCCTTGATCGCGGTGACCGTGTCCACCGTGATACCGACGTTGTAGCCGTTGCGGAGTTTGAGGACGATGTGCTTGTCGTCGGACGTCTCGGAACGGGGCAGGATGATCCCGGTGAAGCTCCCCCGGGTCGTGGTCACCTCGGCGTCGCTCCAGACCCGCACGCCCTGGGCCTTGAGCAGGGCCAGGGCGGCCCCCCTGTATCCTTTATAGATATCGCTCATTGCTTTTCCTTTTGACCTCTGTTCATAGGAGACCGGCCCCTCTTCCCAAGGTCTTCCTGAGGAATGATGCCACTTTCGTCCCTGGGAATCTTCCCCTCAGCTCGGCCATCAGCACTCCCATAAGATAACGGAATTTCTTTCCGGGATCCTGGGGATCGAGGTTTCTTTCCACACCCTCAACGATACGGACGATCTCTCGGACGTCCTCTTCTCTGAGCGGAACGAGGTTCAGCTCGGCGAGAATCTCTCCGGGCGGCCGTCTCTCCATCGACATCCGCTTCAAAATGTCCGGAAAAGCCTCCCTGGCGAATTTGCCGCGGCCATATAGGGCCAGCAGATCCAGGATCTCCTCGTCGCCGAGTGTCGAGACAGGAAATCCCTTTCTCTTCAATGATTTTAGGACCTGGCTGAGAAGGACCGCCGCCAGGACCGGATCGAGAGCCAAGGATTCCACGGCCCGCTTGAAGAGGGGGACATTCTCATCGGTCACCAGGTCCTCTATGATCTCGGGAGGGAGACCGAGTTTCCGGAAATAGGAGCGACGGTCCCAGGGGGGCATCGGCAACCGTTCTTTCGCCCGCTCGATCCGCGTTTCCGAGACCGCCACCGGCGGCATGTCGGTGTCGGGATACATCCGGTCGGGGCCGGGCAAAATCCTCTCGAACCCGTTGATCCCGGTCGGAAAGGCCTGACGGGTCTCGTTGGGGATACCGTCCGCCGCCTCCCGGGCGCGGATGACGATCTCCCCCGCCGCCGTCTCCGAATCCTTGGCGTCCCCCCAGACCAGAACGATGGCATCGCTCTTTTTGGCCCTGAGGGCCGCGCTGATCTTCCTCCATTCCGTTGGGGTGATCGGATTGTCCATCATCCCGCTATGAACGATATTCGGAAGCTCGTCCAAACAGGCAATGACCCGGACGCGGTCGGACATCTCGCTGGCGAAATCGCGGCCCGGCTGGAGGGGGAAGCCCAGCAACTCCTTGAATTCGCCCAGCCTGACAGCGGTGACTCGCCAATCACGTTCCAGGGCGCGCCGGATCGGCGAGAAGGCCGTATTTCTGAGAACGCCCGTGACTTCGACCACTGCCGACTCCAGCGTCTCCTTGGTGATCCCGCGCCCCTGAAGCTCGCTCCGGAGCTCAAGCAGATTGGCCTGCCGGAGGGCCTCGAAATGGGTCAGCCGGGGAATGTAAGGGATCCGGTGGACGCCTTTGATCTCCACCCGCGTCCCGCCTTCGACACTCACATTGACGTCCTGCCTGGCCCGGCCGATCCCCGTCCGGACTTTGCCCGTCGAGCGGGCCAGCTCGCGCAGCAGTTCGGCCACCTCGGCCACTTCCCACGGCGCGCGCATATCGGGATAGGTCACCGTCTCGATCAGCGGGATGCTGAGGCGGTCGGTTTTGTAGACGCGCCTGTGCCCCCGGTCGCTGACCTCGCGGCAGGCGTCTTCCTCAAGGCCCAATTGCCGGATGCCGATGCGCCTGTCTTTATAGGGAATCCAGCCGTCTGTCCCGAGAATGGTCGTCCTTTGGAAACCGGCCGGGATGCTGCCGTCGAGGTACTGCTTGCGGGCGATATGGAGCTCTCCGACGATGTTGCAGTTGAGGAGCAGGGTCATCTCGAGGGCGATATCGAGGGCCTCATCGTTGAGCTCAAAGGGCGGGGTGTCGTCCATTTCGTATGTGCAGACGTTGCGCTTGTTGAGCTGGTAGATGATCTCTTTCCGTGTCTTGAACTCCATGAGGGCGGTACCGTCATATTCGCCGAGCTCGGACAGGGTCGGACGCATATGGCGGAGAACTTCGGCATCGTAGTCTTCGAAATATTCCCCGGCCGGGCAGCGGCAGAAAAGCTTCTTCTGCGTCTTGAGCTGCTGGTGAATCTCGAGGCCGGATTTAAAGCCCAGCTCGATATAATCCCTCTCTTCGAGCTCTCCGTAGTCAAGAATCCTGGGCATCGTGGAATCTGGGAATATACCACAGGG
>JAFGRZ010000338.1 GCA_016934895.1 Candidatus Aminicenantota bacterium | reverse complement strand
TTTATCGCTGAACCAGTAGCCCCAAAAATTCATCAGCCCGGCCACGACAAAGGCGATGACCGCCCCTTGCCGACCTCCCAGGACACTTCCGGCCCAGACAAATAAAACAGTCATCACGGCCATCAAGAATAATGTTCTGGCTCTGCTTTTCATGAGAAAACTCTAGCTTTTATTGAAATTTATACCCCTCTGTAACCCGTCTTAATTCACATGACGAACTGGTAATGAGTTATAAATCGAATCAATCCGCTCGCTCCAATTATGACAACCTGATTTTCAAAGTCAAGGGATTCACAAACTGACCGTCAAACACTTTTGCATCTCATTATATCGATTCAGCCATTTGAAGGTTCTGAGGGATGGCGGGGGGAGATGATTTTTGAGGAAACGCGGTGAGAGCACGATCATATTCTGGAGGTCGGGCCAGAACAAGAGTCCGATGGCCAGAAGAGATATCCGGGGCCCCTTGGTTTTGGAAGCGAGCCGGACGTTGGGGTGCTGAGCGGCCACGGCTTGGCCGACAGCCATAAGGATCATCACCGCTTGCCTAGTGGCGATTTAAAAGTGTTAGACGGTCAGGCTTGTTTGCTCTTGACAGAAGAATTAATTCGTGATATATGTGAAAGCGCTTACGTAAGTTTTAACAATGGACTTCTTAAAAGAACTCGGCCATCTGGCCATCGCCAGCCGGATGAAAGGACTGACCGACCGGCTTCTCCGCGGCGGCACGGAGGCCTACCGCTACCTCGACATCGATTTCGAGCCCCGCTGGTTCACCCTTTTCTACCTCCTCTCCACCGAATCCTCTCCCCTCTCCATCCAGCAGATCGCCGACGCGCTGAAAGTCTCCCACCCGGCCGTCATTCAGACCGCCCAGATGCTGGTCAAGAGAGGGCTCATCCGCTCCTACCAGGACGAAGCGGACCGGCGAAAGAGGCTTCTGGCCATAACACCGAAAGGACGGGAACTCGCCGCCGAGTTGACTCCCGTTTGGAATTGCTTCCTGGCCGCAGTCTCGGACCTTTTCGGGAGCGCCGGGGCGGACATGATGGAGGTTATCCGCAAAGTCGAAGAGGAGCTCGACAGGGAAGAGATGGGGAGCCGGATCATCCGCAAAATCAAGGAGATGCAGGCGAAAGCGGTCGAGATCGTCGAATACTCACCCGAGCACAGAGAGGTTTTTCGGACTCTGAACGAGGAGTGGTTGAAAAAATACTTCGCCGTTGAGGAGGACGACATCCGGCTTCTCCGTCATCCTGAAGAAGTCATCATCGCCCCGGGCGGAGCGGTCCTTTTCGCCCGTCTCGGCGGTAAGATCGTGGGCACGACGGCGCTCCTGAAGCGGGATGACGAGACCTATGAGCTCGCCAAGATGGCAGTCACGCCGGGCGCCCAGAGAAAACAGGCGGGCCGCCGGCTGGCCGAGTCGGCCATCGCTCTGGCCAGGCAAAAAGGCGCAAAGACGGTCATCCTCATGACGGATAACCGGCTGCGGGCGGCGGTAGGGCTCTATCGAAACCTGGGGTTCCGGCTCGCCCCTAACGAAACCACGACGTCGGGGAAGTATGCCCGGGCCAAGTTCGGATTCGCCATGAAACTGGATCTGGAATAAGAATATTTTTTTGGAACGAAAATGTAAGATGTTACGTATATTTATACAGAAACGATGATCGAGGGAGGTTAGCATGACCGATTTGAAGAAGGCGGTGGCGATTTTCATCGCCATCCTTTTCATCCTGTTCTTTTCCCTGTCGGCTTTCCCCTCGTCGGTCCAGGACAAGGAGGAAGCCGCCAAGCCCCCGGCCCTCGATGCCAAGCTGAAGGCCGAAGTGGTCAAAGGCGTCGGCGATATCCTGAAAAATCTCTACATCTTCCCCGAAAAAGCCAAGGAAATGGACGCGCTGATCGCCAAGAAACTCCAGGAAGGCGAGTACGACAAGATCGAGGACGTCCAGGCTTTCGCCCGCGTCCTGACCGACGACCTGCGCAGCGTGAGCAAGGACCGGCACATCCGGGTCATTTACGGCCCCGAGATCGTGAAGCGAATCAGGGCGCGGCAAAGCCAGAGCGCCGAAGAGAGGGAAAAAGAGAGGCAGCGGGCGGTGCGGGAGGATCGCAAGAGGAACTTCGGCTTTGAGAAGATTGAGCTCCTCGACGGGAACATCGGCTACCTTGATCTCCGCGGTTTCAGCGGGTTCAGGGAAGCGGCCGAGACGGGGATCGCGGCCATGAACTTTCTGGCCAACGCCGACGCCGTCATCATCGACCTCCGCCGCAACGGCGGCGGCAGCCCGGCGATGATCCAGCTCATCAGCAGCTATTTTTTAAAGGAATCCACCCATCTCAACAGCTTCGAGAACCGCGGCCAGGACGAAATGGCTCAGTTCTGGAGCTTCCATTACGTTCCCGGAACGCCGCTGTTCGACACCGACCTCTACATCCTGACAAGTCAGAGGACTTTCTCCGCGGCCGAGGAATTCACCTACAACATGAAGAACTTGAAGAGGGCCACCATCGTGGGCGAGACCACGGGCGGCGGCGCCCACCCCGGCGGGACGAAGATCGTCAACGACAGCTTCCTGGTCTGGGTGCCGACCGGGCGGGCGGTCAACCCCATTACTAAAACAAACTGGGAGGGCACGGGGATCGCGCCCGATGTCGCCGTCGAGAGAGACAAGGCCCTGGAAAAAGCGCGGATTATCGCTCTGGAAAAGATGATGAAGGCGGCCACGGACGAAGAGGCCAAGGCCAGCCTTCAATGGGCGCTCAACGACTTGAAGGCCAAAGCGGAGCCGGCGAAGGTCGACGAATCCGTCCTGAAAAAATATGTGGGACACTATACTGAAGGCGAAATTTTGCTTGAGAACGGCCAGCTCTATGTCCTGGCCCGGGGCAGCAAGATCAAGCTGATCCCGCTGAGCC
>JAFGRZ010000090.1 GCA_016934895.1 Candidatus Aminicenantota bacterium | reverse complement strand
TCTCCGGGTTTGAACTTCACGGCGGCGCGGCCTGTCGTCTCGACAACGCCGACCACCTGGTGACCGGGAACGACAGGGAGGCGCGGCGGCGGCGTCCTTCCCTCGATCTCATCCAGCTCGGTATGGCAGACGGCGCAGGCCCGGACCTTGAGCAAAAGCTCGTCGTCTCCCGGTTTCGGATCCGAGACTTCCCTGAGATCCAGGGGATTCTTGTCCAGGCGGAGGTCGCAGACTTTCGTCATCACCATCGCTTTCATATGCATAACCTTTCGACTGTCTCTTAAATCTCCTCGGCCAATTCCCGGATCCGGTCAAGGTCCAGCTCGCCCTTGGCTCCCCAGCCACGGACGCCGGCCCAAAGTGTGAGCGCCGGGGCGCGATGGACGGAACCGGCTTCAGGCGTCATCGGATCCATCCCAATGGAGGGATCATTCTATCAGATTTTCGGCCCGGTGTGGGCCTTGAAAAAAAAGGAATTATATGTCAGGCCGAGATCTGGTCTTTGCCCTTGACCTTGGCCTCGTAGAGTTTCTGGTCCGCGGATTGGATGAGCGCGTCCACGTGAAAGCCGTCCCGGGGATAGCAGGCGACGCCCATACTAACGGTCAGACGGGTGCCGCGGGCCAACCCTTTCGTAGAAAAATCGCAGGACCTGATCGCCTGGTCAATCCTCTGGGCCACCCGCAGGCCGCCCTCTCCGTCGGAGTACGGCAGCACGACGGCAAACTCATCTCCTCCGTAACGGGCCACGAGGTCGACCTCGCGGACGGACTTTCTGAGGACCTGGCCCAGCTCCTGGAGAATGACATCGCCGACCGGATGCCCATAGGTGTCGTTATAGCTTTTGAAGTTGTCGATGTCGATCATGATGAGGGCGATGGGATATCTCTGACGGAGGGATTTCTTGATCTCAAGGTCCAGGAATTTCTTGAAATAGCCGTGATTGTAAAGGCCCGTCAGCCAGTCGACGACGGCCGAGCTCAAGGCCTTCTCGTAATGGGACCGCAGATGATCGAGTTGCCTTTTCTTCTCCAAGAGGACTCGAACCCGGGCCTGAAGTTCACGCCCGACGATCGGCTTGATCAGGAAATCATCGGTCTCGAGTTCGATCGACTTGACCTTGCTGTCCATGTCATCGAGACAAGTGATGACGACGATCGGGACGCCCCGCCCTTTTTCCATGCTTCGGATCCGACGGCACACTTCGAAACCGCTCAGATCGGGCAGGAGAAGATCCAAAAGCATCAGGTCCACCTTCCCCGACTGGGCGAGCCGCAGGGCCTCTTTGCCTTTGGCCACGCGCTCAAACCGGAGCGGGAGGTCATTCAGAAAATGCTGGACCAGTTGGGCATCGGTCTCATTGTCCTCGACCAGAAGCACCCGCGGCAATTCCTTTTGCGGCTCCGTCAGACTGTCGTGCGAGTCCTTGTCGATGATGAAGGACCACTGCGAATGGTTCCGGATGTCCAATTGGTCCCGATATTGCTTGAGAACGAGCAGCGAATTCACCCGGGCGACGAGCTCCTGGGGCCTGACCGGCTTGGTCAGATATTCGTCGGCGCCGGCCTCCTGGCCGGCGGACTTGTTCTCCGCGTCGTCCAAGGCCGTGACCATGATGATCGGGATGTTGTGCGTCCGGCAATCCTCTTTCAATATCCGGGCGGCTTCGAAGCCGTTCAACTCCGGCATCATGACGTCCATCAGGATTAAATCAGGGTGCTCGGAATGGGCCCGGTCCAAAGCTTCCCTCCCATTCGTGGCCTGGACGAGATGGTAATGGTCGTCAGAGAGAATCTGGCTGAGCGCGGCCAGGGTTACGGGAGAGTCATCCACGATAAGCACTTTCCTCCTATAGGAAGCGCCGGTTTCTTGCTGTTTCTGCAATTCCATCAATCATTCTCCCAAGTGATCCGGTTCGCCATCGGACCGGAGTTGATTTTCTTTACACATTCTGTCCACTCAAATCGCACCTAGATTCCCATTTCCCCTTCAGATGGTCAATCATCCTTAGGGGGGAATCGAAAGGTGAATTTCCCGGGGGAAAGTCATCTCCAGGGGTGAGGACGGCCTTCTCGTCTCTCAGTAGATCCAGTCTTTTTTCTTCTCGGGAGAATGGGCGAGAACATGCCCGGCCATGGCCCGGGGCATTTCGTCCCCTTGGAACGGACTCCAGCCGTGGCCCCCACGGTCGCCGTACTTGAACTCTCCGCCGTAGGGAGGGTCGGTCATTTTTTCCAGAGACTCCTGGAGCAGGTAACAGGCCTCGTTGAGGTAGAAATTGTCCATCCGGCCGCAGTAGACGCGGATCTTGCCGGCGAGCCGGGATCCGATGGTCGGCCAATTCTTCTCCAAATAACGTCGCAGGTCGTAACGTTCCCCGGCCCAGGCGACGGCTTCCTTATCGATGGCGCCCGTCTCCGGATCCCAGAGCGGCCGGGGATAGCCGTCCTCGGCCACCGGAGCGAAGACCGCATTCCAGATGGCCCATTGCCCTCCGGAGCGGAAGCGGTCGCCGATCGCCTCTTCATAATGGTTTTCCTGTTCCTGGGTGAAGATCAGGTTGCCGCTCGTGTCCCGGCAGGCGCCGCGGGGGATGCGGGCCCATTCCGTCTCGATGTAATACGCGTTGGCGTCCTCGTAGAGATTGACGATCTGATACTTTCGAAAATCGACCGGGTCGGGGAAAAACGACCACGTCCCGCCGAAGACTTCAGGGTAGAAAACCTGCATGGCCAGCGAGATCCAGCCTCCGGTCGAGCCTCCCGAGAGAACGCGAGCCCAGGGCCGGCCGATCGCCCGGAAGCGCGCCTCCAAATGCGGGATGAGCTCTTTGACGATGGCGTCACCGTAGGGCCCGACATTTTCCGAATTCACTCCGTAGGAATCGTCGTAGTAAGGGCAGGCATGCTCGAACGTGACCTGGATGAAGCGGGGCGCGTCGGCGGCGTCCCACAGCTTATAGGCCGCGTTGTTCGGGTCCTCCCGGAAGCGGCCGACATTGCCCCGCGGAAAGTGTCCCTGGATGTAATGAACGGGATATCGCACGTCGGGATGTTCATCGTATCCCTTGGGCAGGAGGACGTTGGCTCCGA
>JAFGRZ010000013.1 GCA_016934895.1 Candidatus Aminicenantota bacterium | reverse complement strand
CCGTTGCTCAGCACTTGCCGATATATGCCGTCGTAACGCCGCAGCTTGAACTCGATTTCAAAGGGTTTTCTGGCCTGGAAAGCGCCCTCATAAATCCTCTTGACGCGCTTGGCGTCGTCGGGGTGGATGCCCTCCTGCCATCCCTCCGACACCTCCTGTTGGAGGGAGCGCCCCGTGAATCCCAACCAGGTCTTGTTGAAGTAGTCAAACCGTCCGTCAAGACCGGCGCGCCAGATGAGGGTCGGGAATTCCTCGAGGATGGTTATGTAAAAATCACGGGCCTTGACGATGACCTCGTCGGCCCAGCGCCTTTCGAGAGCGACGGCATAAGCAGAAGCCAGGCTGGAGATGGTGGCGAGGTCGAGCTCCATGTAATCGCGGCTCGAGTTGGCCACGGCGATCTGTCCCACGAGCCGGTCACCCAGCAGGACGGGAACGGAAAGAAGCCGATCGATCGGCGGTTGCCCCGCCTCCGTGACGTTGGAGCGGAGGTCGGCACTGCCGGAGTTCGTCATCAAGGGCCGCTTTGTTTCCAGGGGCCAAAGCCAGAGTCCGCCGATTTTCCCCGATAGGTCTTTGCCTTCTTTGATCTCGAACTGCTCGGCCATCTCCCGGCTCGCCGCCGCGCAGACGTGGTGCCCCGTGTGGGGGTCCATGAAGCTCACATATCCCAGGCGGCTCCCCGTGAGCATTTTGGCCTTTTCCAGGACGAGTTGGGCGATGGATTCGATCGAGCCGGGAGTCAGCAGGGTCTTGGACAGCTCGGCAATGACCGAGTTGGCCATCAGCATCCGCCGGAACTGCTCCTCGGTCCTCTTCCGCTCGGTGATATTCTGGATGCTTCCCTCGTAGTAAAGGGTCTTGCCCCTGGAATCCCGGATGGCCCGCGCATTGTCCTCGAGCCAGATGGACCCACCGTCGAAGCGGACGGCCTCCACCTCGTAGCTATTGACTGTGCCCTCCTGTTCAGCCAGGTCCTTCCAGCGATTCCTGTCCGCGGGATCGGCATAGAAATCCAGGGCGCTCATCCTCAAGATTGTCTCCCGGTCGGGGACGGCGAGCATCTGGAGGAGGGCCGGGTTGGCGTCGATGAACTGACCGTCGGGAGTCGTCCGGTAGAGCCCGATGGGCGTGTTTTCGAACAGCGCTTGGTAGCGCTCCTGAGTCTCGCTCAGGGCTCTAACGGCCCATTGCTTCTCCTCGAGCAGGGTTTTCTCCGAGAGGATCCTCTCGATGGCGCGGGGGAGGAGTGCGAAATAGCGGCCTTCCTTGTCTTTGATGATGTAGTCTTTGGCTCCGAGCTTCATGGCCTCCACGGCGATGCGTTCATTGCCTTTTCCCGTGACCATGATTATGGGGGGAAAAATCCCCTTGGATCCGAGCCTGCGGATGACCTCGAGGCCGTTGGGGCCGGGCAGGGAATAGTCCACGGCGAGGATATCGTATTTTTCGGAAATGGCCTTGGTGATCCCTTCTTCACCGTCGTGGACGTAATCCACCAAATAGCCCGCCTTTTCGAGCTTTTCCTTGAGGAGGCGGGCCGTCACAATCTCGTCTTCGATAACAAGGATCCGGACAGGTTGAGGTTCACTCATGGGAAATACTCCTCGCTGAATATATCGCCTGCGCTTCATCCCTGTCAACCGGCCTTGGTTCTGACCGTCGAACACTTTATGTCGAACGACACGAGCGAAATGGGGACATGACCGGAAAAGTCGCGGGACACGATCCCATTTCTGCAGAAATGGGTCATGTCCCGATTTTCCGGATCGTGTCCCCTGGTTTCGCATGCCGGAAACCAGGAAAGTGTTATACGGTCGGGTCGTTGAGCCGAGTGACGAGCACCTTGACGTTTTGCGGGGCGATGAATGAGAAATTCGTCTCGTTTCTTTAGGCTTGGCTCTTTTCTGGATCTCGGCCCCAGGCTGCGGCGATCGGCCGCCAATCGCCGTCGATGGTGAAGGAGTTGAGCCTGATGTCCGCTGCACAGACGGGGCATTGGATTGCGGCGCCGAGCGCTGTCTCCGGGATCTCCGACCAGCTCCGGCAGAGGGGACAGCCGAACGCCAGCTTTGGATGCCTCCATGCCGTGACAATGGGCGGGCCCGAAATCACGTTTTCGAGCTTGAGGATCAGGACATCGCCGTTGATGGTCAGCGCGGCTGTCAGGAGCCCGTCCTGGCTCGAGACATCCACTATGCGTCTCGGCAGGATATGGCGTGCGATCTCGACCCGTTCCCGCGCGTCCCAGATGATGATTTCGTTCCATGATCCCGACTTGATGAGTTTTCCGTCCATCGAGAATGTGCAGGTGAATACTTCGTCGGTATGCCCCAGACACGCCAGCTCAGCTCCTGTTTGGGCGTCCCAGAGTCTGAGCGTCCCATCAGACGAGCCGGAAACGATGGAGCCGGCGTCCGGCGAAAATGCGCAGGCATTGACGAGGCTTGAGTGGCCCCTCAAGGTCGTTATCTCGGCCCCTGTTCTTGCGTCCCATATCTTCAGGGTTTCGTCATGGCAAGCCAGGATTCGGGTGCCGTCCGGCGAGTAAGCGCAAGCCTGCGCTCCATGTTCATGGCCTCTTACTGAGACCATCTCCGTTCCTGAGCTTGCCTCCCAAATCTTCAGGGTTCGGCCGAGGGAAACAGAGTCGCTGTAGTTCATTCCAGGCGGAGGCACATGAAGGCCGAAAAAAGAGGCAATGTTGCGGCCGTCCGGCGAGAAGGCAGAAGCAGTGATCTTCGCATCCGGCTCCTCCGGCGTTGCCACATGGACTTTGTCTAGCGTATCCCAGAATTTCATCGTTTGGTTGAAGGAGGTATACATGACGAGGCGGTCGTCCGGCGAGAACGCGCAGGCGAACACTCCCGAAGTGGGTCCCCACGGAGATATCGACACATCGTACCGCGCATAGACCTCGGGCGCCTCGATCGCTCCAAGTTCTGCCCCTGTTTCAGCATCCCACATCTTTAGTGTTTCATGGGCGCAACCAGATACAATCCGCTTTCCGTCCGGGGAGAAAGCACAGGCCGTGACCTCGGCAACATGGCCTCTGATCGTGATCAGCTCCGTGGCCGTAGAGGCATCCCAAACTTTAAGCGTTCTATCAGATGAGCCCAAGACGATCCTCCTGCCGTCCGGGGAGAAGGCGCAGGCGAAAACTTTCCCCGCCTGCTCTGGATGCCCTGTTGACTCGTCCCTCACGTTCGCGTCCCAAACCTTCAGGGTGCCCCATGCCGCGGAGAGGATGCGGCCTCCGTCAGGAGAGACCGCGCAAGCCGTGACATCTTGGTCATGGCCCTCCAAAGTGGTCAGAACGGCTCCCGATTCTGCGTCCCAGATTTTCAGGGCGCGGTCGCCGGCCGAGATGATCCGTTTCCCGTCAGCGGAAAATGCACAGAATCTGACATAGGCCCCGGCCCCCCTGAGCGTGACCACCTCGTCGCCCGTCTCTGTATCCCAGAGCTTGAGGGTGTGGTCGCCGGCCGCCGAGACCAGGGAACGGCCGTCCGGCGAAAAAGCGAAAGCAAAGCCTTGCTGGTATGGATGGCCCTTGAACACAGCCTGCTCCGCTCCGGAACCGGCGTCCCAGAGCTTGAGAACACTATCCCCGGAAACAGAGACGACGCGCCGGCCGTCCGGAGAGAAAGCACAGGCTGCTATATATGTGTAGTTGTCGACCGGCCTCATCGTCGCCGATTCGACCTGTTTGTCGACGTCCCAAAGTTTCAACGTCCGGTCACTGGAGGCTGAAACAAGGCGGCGGCCGTCCGGCGAAAAGGAGCAAGAGGTGACTCTCTTGGCGTGGCCTGTCAGCGCGGCCAGCACGCGTCCGGTGTCTCCGTCAATGACTATCAGGCCATTGTCATCTGAAGCCGAAGCCACGCGGCGGCCGTCCGCCGAAAAGGCGGCGGCAAGGGATGAACCCGGATGCTTCCAGGCGGCGAGCTCTGTCTCTTTTTCTGCGTCCCACAGTCTCGCTGTCTCGGTTGTGAGCGTAATGGCGCGCCGCCAGTCCGGCGAAAAGAGATGACTGGATATTTTCCAGGCCTTGAGCTCGGCTCCCGTGGCCGCATCCCAAGTCTTCATGGTCCCAGCGGCGGAAGCGGAGAAGATCCGGCGGCCGTCCGGCGAAAAAGCGCAGTGTTGAACCAAGCCACCATGATCGATCGTCATCAGGCATGCGGACCGGGTCCCAGGTTTGTTCAGGTGACGCAGCCAGGGCCTCTTTTCACGGCCTTGCCGATGTCGCTCCAAGGCGGACGAGGAGCGCGCGGAAGAGTCCGGCTGGTTGGCCGCTTCTTGAAATAGCAGCGTTGGGAATTGTCGAAGCACGTTGGCTTTCGCCACGAAGAAGTCCAACCATTCTTGGAAAACCGTCCTCGTTTCGATCAGCGCGGCCATTGACCCCTCAATGTACCTACCGGGCTTGGGTTTTTCAATCCTGATGTCGGGGGCAGGCTTCGACTGGCCGCCGTCCGCCCAGCGAAGCGGATCACTCGCAGTAGACCCGGACCTTCTCTTTTCCTTCGACCTCGACGGTCAGGTCGTTGAGCTGGGTGACGAGATCCTCGATGTCCTGCGGGGTGATGGACGAGAAATCCATCTCGATGCCCTTTTCGTGGAGGGCCTGGTTGATGCTCGAGTGGGCATGCTTGGGGATGAAGGCGGCCCATTTGAGGCCCGCCCGGATGAGCTTCATGGGGATGCGGATGTTAACGCGGTCCTGGTCGGCGCTGCCCGGGCCGGGTTCGACCTGGACGCGCAGGTACTTGCAGCCGGGTTTGCCGGCGACAGCCTCCGGCTCTTCGGGAGATGAGAGGGCGGCCAGAAGCTTTTCCGCCTCGTCCACGGTGATCTTTCCTTGCTGAAGCATCTCCAGGATCTTTTTTCGTTCTTCGCTCATTGTTATCCTCCTTTATAGGAATGCGATTAAAACGTTCTGTTCCCGGCCGCCGACCTCGATATGGAGGCCGGACAGCTTGAAAAGAAGCGAAATGAGCAGGGGATAGGTCATCAAGAGCCGTCTCCCCTGGCCGCTCCTCCAGGTGAAGAGGGCGGCGAGCAAAACGAAGGGCAATAAAATGATCATCAGGGCGAACAGCAGGATCCAGACCAGGAAAACGGGGAGAAGCAGGCCGTACTTGTCCGGATTCCGGCCGACCCGGAGCCTCATGAAAATCGGGATCAT
>JAFGRZ010000089.1 GCA_016934895.1 Candidatus Aminicenantota bacterium | reverse complement strand
TGACCTCCAAGGAACGGATGCTTTGCGCCCTGAAGAGGGGGAAGCCGGACCGCCTCCCGGTCACGGTCCACCAGTGGCAGTCCTATCACCTGGAGACCTATCTCGGGGGGATCAGCGACCTCGAGGCTTTCGCGATGTTCGGGATTGACGCCGCCGTCCAGTCCTTCCAGAACGTGGGGCAGTTCTGGGTGCCCGGCGCCGACTCCACCAAGGCTTCAAGATCGGACTGGCGCGTCGAGGTCGATGCCGTCAGCGACGATCCGGATCACCGTGTCTGCCACTACACCATCCGGACTCCGGAGGCGACGCTGACCTACAAGACAGGCGGGGACCGGATGACGACCTGGATCACCGAGTATCTGATCAAGCGGGATGAGGATATCCGCCTGATCGAGAAATACATGCCCGTGCCGCGTCTCGACCCGGCGGCCGTGATCCGGGCTTATGACGGTATCGGCGACAGGGGGATTCTGCGGGGATTTGTCTGGGGGGACCAGGCCGGCTGCTGGCAGCATGCCGCCTGCCTGATTGATATCCAGGACCTCATCCTGCGCACGTTCGACGATCCCGGCTGGGTTCATGAGCTCCTTCGCATCCTGCTCGAAAAAAAGCTGCGGTTCATCGAGACCATGAAGGGCGGAAAGTTCGACCTCATCGAGACGGGGGGAGGGGCGGGATCATCGACGCTCATCTCTCCGGCGATCCACAAGGAGTTTTGCCTGCCCTACGACCGGAAGATGCATGACGCTTTGCACGGGCTCGGGTTCTCCGTCGTCTATCACACCTGCGGCGGGACCAAGGGGATCGAGGAGGCGATCGTGGCCAACGGTTGCGACGCCTCGGAGACGCTGGCTCCGGTTTCGATCGGCGGCAACCAGGAGCCCTGGGAGTTCAAGGCGAAGATCGGCCGGCGGCTGGCCCTCATCGGCGGGATGGACCAGTTCAACGTCCTGACGTCGGGAACGAGGGAAAAAATCCGGGCAATGGTCCGCAAGCTCTTCGAGACGGTCGGCTACGAGGGCGGTTACATCCTGTCCTGCTGCGATCACTTCTTCGAGACGCCTCCGGAGAATATCCGAATCTATGCCGAAGCCGCCCGCGAGTGCACGTACTGACGCGGAGACCCGGTCCATTTGACGGATCCGCCGGATTAGAATATCATTTTGTGAATTCGAGGCATTGGAGATGTTATGAGTTTACGCGCCGCTTTTGATGAGAAATTAGCGGGCCTGAAGAAGCAGTACGCTTCGAAATGCCATCTGCCCGGACTCCGGATCGGCGACAAGACGGCCGATATCGCGATCGTCCAGGGCGGCATGGGAGTCGGGATCTCGCTTTCAAACCTCGCCTCCGCCGTCGCCCGCGAAGGGGGGATCGGAGTCATCGCCGCCAACGCCATCGGCATGACCGAGGATGATTACTACGACGATCCCCTCGGAGCAAACGTCCGGGCCCTGCGCCGGGAACTCCGCGAAGCGCGCCGGAAGTCGGACGGGCTCATCGGAGTCAACATCATGGTCGCCGTCGATTGTTTCCACCGGTTGCTCGACGTCGCGGTCGAGGAAAAAGCCGACATCCTCTTCCTCGGAGCCGGCCTGCCGATCAAGGGCATACCGGTGCGCGCCATCCGGGAGTCGAACGTCCAGGTCGTGCCGATCGTCAGTTCGGGCCGGGCGGCCAGGCTCATTTTCAGGTCGTGGGAGAAGCATTACGGCGACATCCCCGACGGCGTCGTCGTCGAAGGTCCCCGGGCGGGAGGGCATCTCGGATTCAAGCCGGAACAGATCGACCACCCCGACTTCGAGCTCGAGTGGATCCTCCCCGAAGTGTTCCAGGCGCTCGGGGAATTCGAGGCGCGCTGGAACCGCTCGCTGCCCGTGATCGCCGCCGGCGGGATTTTCACGGGCGAGGACATCTATCGATTCTTGCAACTCGGGGCCAAGGGCGTTCAACTCGGCACCCGTTTCGTGGCGACTCACGAGTGCGACGCCGATGTCCGCTTCAAGCAGGCGTATCTCGCCTGCCGGGAAGAGGACATTATCATCATCCAGAGCCCGGTCGGTCTGCCGGGCCGGGCGATCCGCGGTCCGTTCCTAAAGGCGATCGCCCGCGGCGAAAAGAAACTCTTCCGCTGCCCCTCGCGCTGTCTACAGAGCTGCGAAGCCGGCAAGGCCCGGTACTGCATTTCCGAGGCGCTCGACAGCGCCCGGAAAGGCGACCTCGAGAACGGGTTCGCCTTCTGCGGGGCGAACGCCCACCGGGTCGAGGCGATCGTGCCGGTGAAACAGTTGATCGCCGGACTTAAACAGGGATATGCCTTGGCCGGCCTCGTCGGCGCGTTGAAAACGGAGGTCGCGAAAACGTCGGAGACACTGGCGGCCCTCAGGGACGAATACAAGGCGACGCTGGCCGGCGTGAGCGGGAAAGTCCAGGCCGAGCTGCGTCATCTGGCGGAGGAGCACGAGGCCAAGTACATCGATGAAAAGGCCAGGATGCACGAAAGGCTGATGCAGATCAAGGCCGAGTACCGTCGGGTGAAAGAGCGGATCGAGGAGTTGAGCGCCGATCTCGGCATCCTTCTGGACGTCCAACCGTCTCTGAACGCCATTTAGCATCCGCGCGACGGTCCGGGTGGGCAGGCATTTCTAAGGGGAAAGGGAATCAGTCGGTGTGGAAGACTTCCTCCATCCGGCTCCACCACTCGTTCGGCCCGTGGGTCGGGATAGCATACTGGCAGGGGTCCGTTTCCTTCCACCATTTCTGGGTCAACGGATCGGCGGCCATCTTGGCCATGTCGGCTTCGAAATCGCTCCCGGTGTATTCGAAATAGGCGAAAAGATAGTGCTTCCCTGGTTCGACCTGCCTGAGAAAGATCGAGTAGTTGCGGATGTTGCATTCCTTGATCTTTTTCAGGACGCCGGGCCAGACGGCGGCATGGAGCTCCCTATAGTATTCGATTTTTTCAGGCTTGAGCCCGATGATCATCCCGTAGCGCTCGACCGAGGGGCGAGCTTGCCCTGTGATCTTGGTGATGAGCAACACCGCACCGAGAAAAAGCAGCGCAACTGCGAACCCATCCCCGAATCCCTTGATGTTCATTAAGCCCTCCTCGATAAAAGGCGTTCATATAAATAGAACAATTGTTCTCATATAGAGAACAAATCTTTCCCAACTCGCAAGTGCCATTTATTTTGATAATCCCATGCCTTGTCGTTTTCTCGCCTAACGAGGTCTCTCTCGGGGCTTGTTTGCCAGGCATGGTCATAATAAGAGAGGAAGATGGAACACATGAGAGTCAAGGTTAGTGTCGACATGATGGTCATAATTCCAAGCAAGAAAGAGGGGAGAAGCGCTCTGGCGTCAGGATAGGCGTCCCGATAATGAGTGCATTAGGGTTGCTGTCCCCATGATTCTGTCCCCATGATTTAACATTCAGGCGGGTTTGATGTGGGTGATCTTGATCGCGATCGGCCAGTCCGGTCCCCAGGTCAAGGGCGAAATCTTTTCGCCGGATTTGACCCCCGCCCCGGTCAGCGGATTCTTAATGAGCTGGATGGTGTGCGTCCGCGATACGGTGATGTGGAGCCCTCTCTCGTCCTCGATCCATTCGACGCCGCCCTTCTGGCTGAGCACGGAGATCATTGTCTCTGGAGTTGTCTTCACCGATTTCAACGTGAACCGGGATCCGGCCGGAGCCTTGATCCCCTCAAGTCCGTATTCGAGGGGAGCGAACGCATAGACCGTCTCCTCCCCGCGCCGTCTGGTCAGCCAGGCATCTCCTTCGTTGGTCATGGTCCAGGGGCGGACGCCCTTGACCGCCTCGCCGTAGAGCATCATCCACAGCCCGAGCTCGCGGAGTAGCTCCTCGTCCGGCCCCGCGATCCGGCCGTCCGGCCGGGGCCCGACATTGAGGAGCAGATTCCCGCCGCGGGCCCGGATGTGGATCAGGTTGTCGATGACCTCCCGGGCGGTCCGGATATCCGGGTTGGGCTGGTAGGACCACTGCCGGCTCGTCGTCATGCAGCTCTCCCAGGCCCGGTCGTCGGGCTGTCCGGGGATCTCCTGCTCGGGCGTCGGGATCTCGCCGCGGCCGATGAAGATGTCCTGCCGG
>JAFGRZ010000088.1 GCA_016934895.1 Candidatus Aminicenantota bacterium | reverse complement strand
GGAGAGCCGGGGCTCAACTACCTCTGCGCCGGTTACAAGAAATTCTTCGAGCACGCCCGGCCGTTCGTCGACGCCGTGGCCGCCGTCTGGAGCGGCCGGGAAGACGACCCTAAGACTTGAGTTTTTCCTTGAGGAAGGCGGCCGTCCTCTTCCAGGCGTCGCCACCTTCGACGAGAACCCGGTCTTCATCGAGCCCGACTTCGAGCCCAACATCTTCATCTCCGACAACTATCCCGGCGGCATCGGCTTGAGTCCGGCGCTTATTGGCTTGTCCACAGCTTTCCGGCTCGCCCCACCACCTGGAAGTCGATTTGACTCCATCCGCTCAAATGACTATTCTAGGTTCATTCTAGCGAAATAGATATTGGGCCATGAAGTGTCCGAAGTGTGGAGTTGAAAATCCCGAAACCTCCCGTTTCTGCGCGGACTGCGGAACGCAACTGGGCCTGAAAAAAGAAATTCCCGCCGTGACACAGACGCTCCAGATGCCCGCCCAGGTGATTGCGCCCGGGACGACCTTTGCCGGTCGCTACCAGGTCATCGAGGAACTCGGAAAGGGCGGCATGGGCCGGGTTTTCCGGGCGATGGATACAAAGATAAACGAAGAAGTCGCCCTCAAGCTTATCCGTCCTGAAATCGCCGACAGCCGGTCCATCGAACGCTTCGGCAACGAATTGAAAATGGCCCGCAAGATCTCCCACAAGAATGTTTGCCGCGTGTATCACCTGAGCGAGGAATCGGGAACCCACTACATCACCATGGAATTCGTGCCGGGCGAAACCCTCAAAGACGTGATCCGGATGACCAAGCAGCTCTCGATCGGAGGGGCGGTCGCCATCGCCATACAGGTCTGCGAGGGAATGATCGATGCCCATCGACTCGGTGTCATCCACCGGGACCTCAAGCCCCAGAATGTCATGATCGACAGAGAGGGGAATGCCAAGATCATGGATTTCGGGATCGCCCGTTTTCTGGAAAAAGAAGGGACGACGAGGCCGGGGACGATGGTGGGGACTCCGGAATACATGTCCCCCGAACAGACCGAATTCGGGGCCGTAGACCAGCGTTCGGACATCTACTCCCTGGGGATCATCCTTTTCGAGATGCTGACCGGGCGCGTCCCGTTCGTGGGAGACACCGTCATCGGGACGGCCATGAAGCACCGGAGCGAGCCTCCGCCTCATCCCTCCAAGCTCAATCCCCAAGTCCCGCCGGGGCTCAACCGAATCGTCCTCCGGTGTCTGGAAAAAGACAGGGAGAAAAGATACCAGAGCGCGGAAGAGCTGTTGGCCGACCTGAATGGGATTGAAGCCGCCCTCCCGAAAACAGATAGAGTCATCCCTCCAAAAAAAGTCGGCATCGAAAGAGGGCTGACCCGGCGCCTCGGAATGAAAAAAGTCCCCATCTGGGCGTTCGCTCTCTTGGCGGTTGTGGCCGTCGCCGTGATCACCTGGCGGATCTTCGCCCCTGGAAAACCGGCCCCCGCCCCCGCGGACAAGCCCTCGCTTGCGATCATGTATTTTCGTAACAACACGGGAGACGAAGGCCTCGACCATTGGAGGACGGCTCTGACCGACCTGCTGATCACCGACCTGTCCCAATCCAAGCTGATCAGAGTGGTCAGCGCCGAAGTCCTCTATAGTGTCCTCGACAAACTGGACCAACTGAAAGCCCCGGCCTATTCTTCGGATATCTTGAGGGAGATCGCCTCCCGGGTGAGAGCGGACAGTGTCCTGGTAGGCAATTACACCAAAGCCGAGGAGGCCTTCCGGATCAACGTTTCCCTCCAGGAAGGCCGGAGCGGCGAACTTCTCGCCTCGGAAAGCGTCGAAGGGGTCGGGGAAAGAAGCTTCTACGACATGGTGGACGAGCTGACCTGGCGGATCAAATCCCGGCTCGAGCTTAGCGAGGAGCAGATCACCGCCGATACCGACAGCCGGATCGCGACGATCACCACCGATTCTCCCGCGGCCTACAAGCTCTATAGCGAGGGGCGGACCTACCACCTCCAAGCGGATTATTGGAGGAGCCTTTCGACCATGCAGAAGGCGCTGGAAATTGACCCGGAGTTCGCCATGGCTTGGAGATCGGTGGCCATGTCCTATAGCAATATGGGCAGGAGACCGGCCAAACTGGAGGCGATCACCAAAGCCTTCCAATTCCGGACAAATGTGTCGGAAAGGGAACGACATATCATCGAAGCCGATTATTATAAATCGTGGGAAGCATCCTACGACAAAGCCCTGGAGGCCTACCAGACGCTGCTCGCGATTTATCCGGACGACACGATCGGCAACACCAACCTGGGCATCTTGTATTTTGAGATCGAGGATTGGGACAAAGCCCTTGAATGCTATGCGCAAAATCTGCGCCATGACCCTGAAAGCTTCCTCTCGAACTGGAATACCGTTGAAACCTACGAAGCCATGGGGCTGTACGACAAGGCGCATGAAGTCATCGACCGCTATCTCGGGCGGAATCCGGACGCCATGTCCTTCCTCTCCAAGAAATACCTCGTCTGCCTGTATCAGGGAAATTACGCGCTCGCCCGGGCCCAACTTGAAAAGATACTATCTCTCCATCCTGAAGGACGGCTCTCCTTCGACGTCGAAACGGGGGTGATCCTCCTTCTGCAGGGAGACATGGAAGGGGCCTTGAAACAATTCCATAAACTTCCCGAGGCGCACCAGGGGAGGCGGAGGCTGCTGTCCAACCTTTATCTATTGCGGGGACGATTCAGCGAAGTCCGAAACCAGCTCAGCCAAAACCCGGTTTTCCACGAACCGCTGGCCTATTTCTATCTGAAAACAGCCAATCCGGAGGAGGCGCTGAAAGAATTCGATGAACTCTTGAAGAGCGCGGTCGAGGGGAAAAGCATTAGCGGGCAAGTCCGGGTTCTTCACGCTAAGGGGATAGCTGACACGCAAATGGGGTCCTTTGACACAGCCAGGCGGATCGCCGATGAGATCCGGGTTTTGATCCCGCTCTGGATGCAGAAAAAACTCCTGAGATTCCATGACCATCTGATGGGAATGATCGAATTTGCCCAGGGAAATTTTTCCCGGTCTATCCCGTTCTTGAGCAAGGCCGAGCAATCCCTCTACTCGCCGGAGGACAATTTCCCCCGGATACAAGCCCATTTTATCTATACTTTGGCTCAGGCCTACTTCAAAACAAACAACTTGCCGAAAGCCCGGGAAATGTTTGAAAAGATCCTTTCTCTCCACCTTGGCAGGATCGAGGACGGAGATCATTATGCCCGGAGTCTCTATTGGCTGGGGAAAATATACGATCAAAGATCTCAAAAGAATGAGGCTATCGAGCATTACGAAGGATTCCTGCGCCTCTGGAAAGATGCCGACCCCGGCATCCCCGAAGTCGAGGATGCTGAATCTCGTCTCGCCGAACTCAAGAAATAGACGAAGCACGAAGAGAAGAGTCGGAAAGGATGAGAAAACCCCCTTTTCCTGGAAGGGCTCAAGATGCGGGCCATCGACAAACTGAAGGAGCTGGAAAAGCATCAGTGATTCTACTGGCCGCAGAAGCGGAGGCTATTCCCCGATGATCTTAGCGAGCACGCGCTTCTTGCGTTGCCCGTCAAACTCGCCGTAGAAGACCTGTTCCCAAGGCCCGAAGTCCAAGCGCCCTCCTGTTACGGCGATAACCGCCTCTCTCCCCATGACCTGCCGCTTGAGGTGGGCGTCGGCGTTGTCTTCCCCGTTATTGTGATCGTACTGGGACACGGGTTCGTGCGGCGCCAGTTTCTCCAGCCAGACATCGAAGTCATG
>JAFGRZ010000087.1 GCA_016934895.1 Candidatus Aminicenantota bacterium | reverse complement strand
GACGTTTTATCCCTGGAGCGGCTCTCCCTCGATCAACGGAAAGGCCAGGTCGGCTACCGGTATGGGAAAGAGCCGGGAGAGGTGGAGGCGATGGACTACCTGGAGTTCATTGCCCGGGTTGTCTCCCATATTCCCGACAAGGGCCAAGTCACGGTCAGATATTATGGCTTATGCTGAGCTCAGCATAAGCCGAATTATGCTGAGTTCAAAATTATGCTGAGCTATTATGGCAATACCCTGATATTTAACCAGTTCCGTTCCATGATACTCAGCATAATTACAGGCTCTCCAGGAAGGATAAAATGGAATCACTCGCTTGATAACGCACACTTTTCAAAGATGTGCCCCTGATATAATTTATTTCACTTGCATACTTTTTCCTCTTTTACTGTTTTTCCGCGAAAAATTGGATTGATTATTATGCTGAGTTTGGAAAGGAGAAAAATGGACGCAGGCTTTTGATATAGAAACAATTATGAGGAATAGAAAATCAAAACTTAGCATAATCTTGAACTCAGCATAATACGGCCTCTACGCCAACGCCCATCGGGGGAAGGTCCGGAAGGCCCGCCTTGAGGCTTTCCCCCTCCGGATGGCGGAGGAGGAGCTTCGTCCCCTCCCCTCCAAGGGCTGGGCCGAGATGATCCGCAAGGCTTTTGAAGTCGACCCTCTGGTCTGTCCACGATGTCGCGGCACGATGCCCATCATCGCCTTCATCACAGACTATGCCGTGGTGGACCGCATCAGCAACCACCTGAGGCTGACCTTCGTTGCGGAGAGACCGCCCCCGCCGCTTCAATTCGCTTATCAAGAAGTCCTGACGGCCGCTGAGATCAGCGGCGAATATTTTTCATGATCCTCTCTTTGCCCGGGAGGAGAGGTCTGCCGGATTTCCGTGGCTCCTAGGCTTCTCTGCGGCCTCGTGATTCCTCCCTGCTAGTTTCCAACTCAAGTTGACGTCCGACGACCCCCGATCTATCATTCCTTACGACGGGATGAGGCAAAATCGGTGCCATGAACGCTCGTTCAGGCAGTCCAACAGAAAAGGGACTTCCTATTATCTAGGCCTGGAACATTCCAAGGTCTGGCGGCTCGACTGGCGGTTCTTCAAAGGTCAACCGGCCGCTATTTCTCCTGGCGTTTCGCCTCGAAGACGCCGCCGGGCTGGGAGAGCTCCATGGCCGTGACGTTGCCCTTGTCGTCCATCTTGAAGCGGATGCTCGCCACCTTGACCTGTTTGAGGGTGAACTCGTCACCGAGGCCAGGCACGAGCTCCATTTCGGACGCTCCCGGCACGCTGGCGAACAGGACGTTGCCCTTAAGGCTGATCGTGATGACCTGCTCGATGAGGAGATACTCGCCGACGAACCTCTGAAGATAGGCCGGGTCCGAGAGCCGGGCGTCCGGTTTCTTCTCGAAAACGATGGGCTCGAGCGTCGCCTCCATGGGCGCCTCCAGGCGGGCGATATTCCCGTTGGCGTCGGTGATGAAGTTCAGTTGGAAGTTTTCGAACACCGGATCCCCGCCCCGCAACCCGCTGAAGACGTCATAGTGCCAGTGCTCGAGCGGGGTGGTGATGTCGTTGTAAATAAAAGCGAGCCCGCCCTTTTCAACGGTCACTTTGAGGTCGCCGTAGCCGGGATGGAAATAATCACCGGCGAAGTCCTCCAGCTTGTGGGAGGGCTTGGTGCCGGGCAGGCGGCGCGCCGCCTTCTTCTTCTCCGCTTCCTTGGCCGCTTCATCGCCCTTGACCTTGGATTTCGCCGCCTCGCCCACCCAGTCCTTGACCTCGAGTCCCAGGATCAAGTCAGTAGCATGCCTGATGAGGAGTTCGGGAAGCCCGGTGGCGTTCTTGTTGGCCAGGGCGACGAACCCGACTCTTTCCCGGGGAAGCATGCCGACCATGGCCGAGAAGCCGTCGATATTCCCGCCGTGATGAATCCGTCCGTGACCGCGGTAGCTGTCCACGAACCAGCCCATGCCGTAGTTGGCCGGCGTGACCTCCGGGATCTCCGGGGTTCCTCCCGTCGGCATATGGACGAGGTGCATGTCCTGGATGGTTTGGGGGTTGATGATCTGTTCATCTCCGAGCTTGCCCCCGTTGAGATGGACGAGGACCCAGCGGCTCATCTCGTTGACGCTGGAGTTGATCGACCCGGCCGGACCCATGTTGGTGAGCCCGCGGAAGGGGACCTTCTCGATCTTTCCTTCATGCTCCCGGTAAGGCAGAGCGAAATCCGCATCCTTCTGGGAATCCTCTACCGAGAAGTTCGTCCGCCTCATCCCCAGCGGCTCGAGAACCTGGGCGCGGACGCCGTCCTCCCAAGTCTTCCCGGTCAGGATCTCGACCAGGTATCCGGCCGTCAGGTACATCAGGTTGTTGTACTGCCAGACGGCCCTGAGGTCGGCCGTGGGCTTGAGATAGGCCAGCCGGCGGACGAGGTCTTCACGGCTGATGGTGGTGTTGTTGTACCACGACAGGTCGTGCCGCGGCAGCCCGGAGCGGTGGGTGACCGTATCACGCGGAGTCAGGCGCTCGGCGGCGAAAGAATCGTAAAGCTTGAACCAGGGAATGTAGGTGCGGAGCGGCTTATCCCAGTCGAGCTTGCCCTCGTCGACGAGCGTCCCCAGTGCGAAAACCGTGAACGCCTTGGAGGACGACCCGATGGCCAGGAGCGTATCCGCGGTCATCGGCACCTTGTTCTCCAGGTCCTTAAAGCCATACCCTTTGGCCAGGACCACTTCGTCCTCCACGACGATGGCCAGAGCGATCCCGGGGACTTTCAGGCCTTCGAGCCCCTTGGCGACGATCTCGTCGAAGCCGGCCAAAGCCTGCTTCGCCCGGGCCTTGAGTCCGGCCGAGCGGCTCATCACAAAGGGAAAAGCCTGCTCCCCCTGGACGAACTGACCGGACATTTTCAGGCCGTCGTCGCTCAGCGTCCCCTTAAAGGCCGGGGCGCCGGGGACTCCGCTGATCTCGAATGAAACATCCTGCCCCTTGACCGCAATATTCACCAGCGGGAGGTCCTTGGCGTTCTGGAGAGGGATCGAAATGTCCCCCGACCATGCGCCGTCCGGCCCGAGCGTGAAATCGATGTCGAACTCAAGCTTCGTGCCGGGAAGCTCGATCTCGCCGGCCCAATGGCCGGCGATCGACGGTTCCTCGGCCGCCGCTGCGGCCCTCACCACGCCGGCTGCCAGCGGATGGGACGCGAATGATAGAACGGCCAAAAAAGCGACGACTTTCAACAGGGCGGGTCTTCTCATGACGTCTCCTTTCTCAGAAAAAACGATACGCATTATAGATTTACGGCATTTCCCCCATTTTGTTCATATCTCCCCCGAAAATCAACCCGATGAAATACTGACCGTCTCACAATTTCCTGGTTTCCGGCATGCGAAACCAGGGGACACGATCCGGAAAATCGGGACATGACCCATTTCTCTGGAAATGGGATCGTGTCCCGCAAATGATCCGGTCATGTCCCCATTTCGCTCTCGTCGTTCGCCAAAAAGTGTTAGCCGGTCAAGATGAAATATCTCCTCTAAATCCGGGATAATGAAATAGGG
>JAFGRZ010000086.1 GCA_016934895.1 Candidatus Aminicenantota bacterium | reverse complement strand
TTTCTCGACGGATCTCGAGTATCTCGTTTCGCTTCCCCTCAAGCCCGTCCAGGTGATGCTCTCCAAGTTCACCGTCGTCCTGGTCAACGAATACCTGACCGTCGCTCCGATCATTCTGCCGGTCCTGATCGTCTATGGTTTCAAGAGCAAAGGCGGTCTGGACTATTGGATCTCCCTGCTTCTGGCCTATGCCCTTCTCCCGGTCATCCCTCTGGCCGGTGCCGGATTGGTCGTCGTCGGGATGATGCGCCTCATCAATATCGGCCGGAGAAAAGACCTCCTGGTCGTCGTCGGATCGTTGGTGTTGATCACCGCGGTGATGTTTTTTCAGTTCGGCCTGAGCCGCGCCGCTGGAGAGGGGAGCATGGACGTCGAAAAGGCGATCGCCCTGATCGCCTCACCGGACGGACTGGTCCAGACGATCGGCCGCCGGCAGCCGCCGTCCATCTGGGCGACACGATTTCTCCATGACGGTCCGATGACCGGCCCAGGATTGTCGGGCCTGGCCCTGTTCGTCGGTCTATCAGCGCTCCTTTTCGGAGGACTCATGGCCGGCGCCGAACGCCTTTTCTACCGGGGACTGGTCGGCCTGAGCGAGCGGAGCGGCGGCTCGGCCGGGAAACCAAGACGCGTGTCCGGCCTGAAGATTTCTTCCGGACGGCATCCCGTCCGGGCGATCTTCCTGCGGGAGTTGCGGCTGATGAACAGAACGCCGGTTTTTCTGCTCAACGGCATTCTGGGCGTCCTGATGATCCCGCTCGTCTTTGCCCTGACTTTGACATCGGGCAACGCGACAGATGACGCGGGGGCTATTCTCCGCCTCATGACCGAGGCCAAACCGGTGACCATGGTTTTGGTTGCGACCATGTTCATCATCATTTGCGCGACCGTCAGCGGAGTCGCTTCCTCCTCCTTCTCCAGGGAAGGGCGGCAGTTCTGGCTATCCAAGGTCATCCCCGTCGATTACCGCCGGCAGGTCCTGGCCAAGTTCATCCACTCCTGGAGTGTGGCCCTGCTCGGAATCGTCAGCGCGACGGCGGTCCTGGTATTCCGTTTTCATCTTCCGGCCGGGCGGTGGCTGCCCGGTCTGGCCCTCGCTCTGCCCGTCACGGCATTTTTGACCGTTTTGAACCTGGCGATCGACCTCTCCCGCCCCCTGCTTGATTGGATCAGCCCGCAGAAGGCAATGAAGCAAAATCTCAACGTCCTCATCGCCATGCTCCTCGACTTGGGATTTCTCTTCCTGTTCGGTATGCTGTTCCTCGCTCTGGGCAAGTCCGGACTCGGCCTGGCCGGGGTTCTGATCTTTCAATTTGTTTTCAGCGTCGGCCTGGTCTGTCTGGCCTTTATGTTTATCCGGCGCTTGGCCCTCCGTCGCTACCCGGCCATCCAGGGATGAACCCGATGTCCGCTCTATCGGCAAGATGCCGTATTCTTCCCGATGATTCGCGATTGAAACACGGTTGAATCAGCCAGGCGGATGCGGTAGAATAGAATAAAGCCCGGAGGTCAATGATATGAGAAGATTCCGTTTCTATGCCGGCCTGATTTGCATTTCCGCCTTGTTATTCATCGTCCCAGTCCTCGTTTCCGCCGACCAGAGCGTCCAGAGCCAATGGGCCGTCCCGCCTCCGGGAATCGACGGTGAGATCGGCGAGTGGCAGGGGGAACCGATGGCCCTGCAGAAAAACGTGGGGGTCGAATATGCCCTTCGTAACGACGGGGAGAACCTTTATGTTCTCTTCATTTTCAAGGACCCCAAGCATCTGAGTTCCATCGAGATGACGGGCCTGACGATGTACGCCAACACGTCGGGAAAAAAGGCCAAGGACTTCGCCGTGAAGTTCGTTAAGAAAACGGTCAGCGGAGAAGAGCTCGTCGCTTATATGGAAAGTCAAGGGCAGCCGCTCTCCGAGGAGAGAAAACAAGAGCTCATCGACAAGCCGCAATTCGTCATCTTCGCTGCCACCGCTGTCAACAAGAAAGGTGAAGAGATCTTCCCTGCCGGTCCTGTTCCGGATGTCGACTTGCCCGGCTTCCGGTACGGGAGATTGGAAGGCCAGGTCGTTTATGAACTTCGGGTCCCCCTCTGCTCCCGCGATCATCACCCTGCGGGAATCGGAGCCGAACCGGGAAAGGCCCTCAAGCTCGGATTCGAATGGGGCGGGATGACCGAGGAAATGAAAGCGGCGATGAGAGGCCGTGGAGGCGGCATGCCCGGAACGGACATGACCGCCGAGAGGACGACCGGGAGCTACAGCGGCCCCGTGCCTGATGTCGCCAAAGGCCCCAAGAAATATTCGTTCTGGGTGGACGCAAAGCTGGCCTCGGCCCAGTAAGGATTATTCGCCCTCCTGGACGCGACCGTTTGATCCAAATCTCTCATCTCATACCGCATCTTAAACACAGGAAGAGGGGAGCTTATTCATCCATCAGCCACTCCGCCTGAGCTCAGATTTGGGCCAAACCGACCTTCGGCCTTTGGAGCCGCAAGCGACGTCCTTGCCAGAACGGCCGTAAACAATTACAATTACGGGGACGATGTGAGGAGGAAAACCGCTTGACGAAAGCAAAAGTCGCTCTTCTGAAGACGTCCCCATCGACCGTGCTGGAGGATATCGGCCGGTTGTTCGAGCTGGCGGGCGGACCCCAGGCTCTCGACAAAGATTGCCCGACCATCCTCAAAGACAACATCTCCTGGCACTATCCCTTCCCCTCGGCGAATACGACACCCTGGCAGCTCGAAGGGACGATCCTGGCCCTGAAAAATAACGGCTTTTCGGCCATCAGCTGCGTCCAGAACAAGACCGAGGTCACCAACGCCTTCAAGGGCGAAGATCTCAACAACTACAAGCCTATCTTCGAGGCCCACGGCATCGAGAACCTCTACAATTTCCGGAAAGAGGACATCCGTTGGATCGCCTATTCTCCCAAAAGCAAGATGCTCGTCCTGGACAAGATCTATAAAAAAAAGATCCGGATTCCCGAATACTTCATCGGCAGGAACATCGTCCATCTGCCGACCGTCAAGTGTCACATCTATACGACCACGACCGGGGCGATGAAAAACGCCTTCGGAGGTCTGCTGACCCATAAGCGTCATTATACGCACACTCATATCCACGAAACCCTGGTCGACCTGCTGGCCATCCAGCGGGAGATCCATTCGG
>JAFGRZ010000337.1 GCA_016934895.1 Candidatus Aminicenantota bacterium | reverse complement strand
GTGAATCGAGTTTATCTCTACGGAGCCAATATCGGAGGCCCGATCATTCAGGACAAGCTCTGGTTTTTCGGCTCCTGGGGCATCCAGGACATCGACAAGCTCACCTTGGCCGGGACATCCGATAAAACCTGGCTCGCTTCCGGTTACGGCCGGCTGGATTTCCAGTTGACCCCGTCGACGAAGATCAATGGCTTCCTGGAGTACGACAACAAACAGAAATGGAACCGGGCGCGTTTCGGCGCCACCCGGCAGGACCCCAATACCTTCTGGAATCAGGCCGGCCCCGGATATCTCTGGAAGGGCGAAATCGAGCAGATTTTCGGAAACCTCTACCTGAACGGCAAAGTCATTTACACCAACGGCGGATTCGAGCTCATGCCGGTCACCGGCGCGCCAACGGCGGACGGATCGGGTCCCTACTTTACCATGAGTTATTACCCCAGCTTCTTCGTCAGGGGGAGCATCGACCTCTACGGCACGAACCGGGATTCCGTCGACTATAGCTTCAACGGAACGTATTTCGCCGAAAAAGTGCTCGGCGGGGATCACGAGTTCAAGTTCGGCGTGGATTACATGACCGCGACGACGACGACCTATGATTATTACGAGGGCAATGTCCAGCTGATCTCTTACGGTCCCGACGCGAGTATGCCCACCGGCGAGTACTGGGAAGCCTGGCTGCTGAGGGACTACCTGTCGAATTACCATTTCAAAAGGTTGTCCGCCTACCTTCAGGACACCGTATCCTACGGTCGTTTGGCCGTCAACCTCGGCCTGAGATACGACCAGGAATCCTGCTTGATCAAGGACCTCAACATCCCGGCCTCGCCCTGGCTCCCCAACTACATGCCCGCCCTCCAGGTCGACAGTCTGGATCCGGGCGTTCAATGGAAAAGGTTATCCCCTCGCCTCAGCCTGAGTTACGATCTGTTCGGAAACGGCAAGGATGTCCTCAAGCTCGCCATCGCCCGTTATGGATCCCAATCGGGAAACAACCTGGCGGATTTCATCAACCCGCTCGGCTGGACCGAGATCGACGTCCTCTGGCAGGATCTCAACGGCGACAGCCGGGTGACCTCGGACGAGCTGTTCGGCTACAACTGGGATACGGGCGGGCTCGATGACGTGAATAATCCCGATTACTGGCTCTGGAGCAGCGGGACCGTCAATATCGAAGACCCGACTTCCGTCGTCCCCAAGAATAGGTACGCCTCTGATTTCAACTCCCCGCTTCTGGACGAGCTGATGCTCTCTTACGAGAAAGAGCTGTTCACCGATTTCGCCGGACGGGTCGAGTTCTTCTACAAGAAAAGACACGGAGATGTCAGGACCCAGGCGATGCTCAGCGACGGGGAGCTTGAAACGGCGGACAATTACTATCTCGCGGGCCAGGACGAAGTCACCGGAAATGATATCTATGGGCGCACCCTGCGCTATCCTTACCTTTACCGGTCCAACTACCAAAACGCCTACGAGCGCTATCTCGGCGGGCAGGTCGTCTTCACCAAGAGGCTTTCCAACCGCTGGATGATGAACGGTTCCTTTACCTATTCCGACTGGCGGAGATACTATGAAGACGAATTCGTCAGCGTCCATTATGACCTGAGCTACAGCGATACGTACAATTTCGGGCCCAACAACATGTCCTACTTTGACGGCGGTGTTGTCGCTCCGGAAAGCGGAGGCTCGGGTCAGGAAGGAATCTTCGTCAACTCGAGATGGATGACCAAACTCTCCGGCCTCTACCAGTTTCCCTTCGGCGTGACCTTCAGCGGGGTGTTCGTTGCCCGCGACGGCTATCCCGTCCGGCCGTACAATATGGTCTCCATGCCGGGCATCGGAGAGGAGAAAATGTTCGGCAATCCGGGAGGAAAGTTCGGAGACGTCCGCCTTCCGGCCTTCTGGACGCTCAACTTCAGGATCGAGAAGAATATCAGAATCTCGGACACATCTTCGGCGACGATCGCCGTGGACGCGTTCAACATCACCAATTCGGCCCATTCGCTGCAGCAGGAGGACTCGCTCACGGCCGACACTTACAGAAAGGACCTCCTGATCCTGAACCCGAGAGTCTTCCGGTTCGGAGTCCGGTTCAACTTCTAGTCCCATTGCGCCTTAACCTCTCAGGGGGCGGGCCGTCCGCGCCGGCCCGTCCCCTTCTTTTTTACGCCGGCTCCGGGCCGACCCGTTTGACCGTGAGGAAAATGCCGGCTTTCTCCATTGGCCGGAACCGAGGCAGGCGAGGAGGACAGGCTCGCCTACTCTCCCCTCTGCTGTTGAAGATAGGGAAGGAGAGAAGAACGGGCGGTTCACCCTCACCCCCGACCCTCTCCCCGTCCAGGATGAACGAATTCGGTCCTTTACGTCTTGTGAACCGGGCAGATCGAAGGCCGCACGGTGAGTCCCGCTTCCCGGCTCCAGGCAAATAAGAAATTCAGCGGGTTTTCAGGGCGGTCAGGCTCGCTCGCATGCTCCGGACAATCTCCAGGTCCGGGTCGGCGTCATTCCAGATCCCGGCGAGCTTGCGGTACTGCGCGAGCGCTTCGGCCGTCAAGCCTTTTCGCTCGGCGAGCCCCGCCAGCCGGTGCCGGGCAAAAGGATGGACGAGACGACCGCCGATATGGATGGAAATGATGATTCGCTCGTATTCGGCGATCGCTCCGTCGACATCGCCCTTGTACGCCAGGACCCGCGCCGGGAAATCATCGCGGAAGGGAAAATTGCCGGCGGTGAGGGTATTGATGTTCTGCAAGCCGATCGGCCCGCGCGGCGTCCGGCGGAATTCGG
>JAFGRZ010000012.1 GCA_016934895.1 Candidatus Aminicenantota bacterium | reverse complement strand
CCATACCACCAGGTTTTGGCCCGGGGCTGCGCGGAGCCGAGCGCGTTCTCGATGTCGCTCAGTCTCTCCCTGACCTGATCATCGGTAAGGGCCGGCTTCTCCTGGGGATAAGCGGCCCCCAAGGAAACACTGAGAGCGAATAAAGCCAGCCAAGACGTCCACCCGAGTCGGAACTCACGAAAGATGTTCTTAGGGGACAACCTGTTCATTTTATTCAAGGCTCCTCGTCTGACCACGTTTTCGGCTAAACGAAAATACCTGTTGCCAGGAAATATAGGTTTTCCAACAGCCAAAGTCAAACCTTTTTGCCTTCTAAGGAGGACTTCCCGGCAGAGGCGGAAAGAAGAATTGGATTCAAGAGGAGGGCTGGCCTTTTTTGGGGCGGGGGCCTTTTTTATAAATCCGGCGGAGCCGGTCGATCCGGCTCTTGGAGAGGAATACACAATCGCTGATCTCCGCTCGGCCCCAGGCCACATCTTCGGCAAGATCCTTGCAGGATGGGGCGCCGCACAATCCACAGTTGAGCAACGGGAGAGCCTTCAGGATGTCCTCGCCTCTTTTTCGGCGCATCACCCGCTCGCGCAGGTCGCCGACGTCCCGGGCGAAGCTCCGGGGCCGGATGGAGCTCCGGATGGTGAAGTCCTCGCCGTCGTACCGCCGGGCCACTTCCCTCTCGAACTCGGGAGTCGGCTGGGGCATGTTGGCCTTAAGATGCAGTTCTTTGCTGCGGGCCACGTAGAGATTCTCGACGGTCAGGTTTCCCCCGACGCACCCGCCGCGGCAGGCGTGGCATTCCAGGAACTCGATATTGGTCAGCCTTCCCTTTTCAATGTCGTCGAAGATCTTGATGACGTCGGTCAGGCCGGAAAGAGGAAGGTAGTGCTCCCGGGAGAGATTGGGGAACTCGCCCTCGGGGTTTCCCCAGTGGAAGAGCTCTCCCGAGTCGATCGCTTGACGCTGGGCATCTCCCTTGGAGTTGGAATCATTCTTGCGCAGCCGGTAGAGGATGTCGTTATAGATCTCGGAGATACCGATGGCACCGTCCAGATAGCTTTTGACTTCTTCGGCCGGCTGCAGGATGGAGATGCTCTTGGCTTGACAAGGGGTGATGTAGATCGCGGCGATCTCCTCCGGCTTCAGCCCCAGTTCCCGGGAATACCGGCGCTTCACCTCGCGGCCGGCGATCTCCCGCGGGACTTCGATCGGGATGAGCTGATCGACCATGCTCGGATAGGCGACCTGTACCAGACGGACGACGACGGGGCAGGAGTCGGAGATCAGGGGGAACGGGCCCGGCCAGCTTTTGACGCAGTCGGTGATGGCCCGGTTGACGAGCTCGATATCGACGGCATACTCCCAGACCGCGTCAAAGCCCAGGTCGAGAAGCGCCCGTCCCACCTGGGCCGGCGTATCGTTGATCCCGAATTGAGTGAAGAGAGCCGGTGAGGCCACCGCCACCTTGAACTTGAAGCGGTCCAGCTCGGCCAGCGAGACCGTCGTCGCCGAGATGGCCCTGGAGGGACAGGCTTGGAGACAGGACCCGCAATCGATGCACAGCTCGGGGATGAGATGGGCCTTGCCGTTCTTCACCCGGATGGCGTGGGTCGGGCAGGCCCGCATGCAGTGCATCCGGCCGTCGCACTTGGCGGTATCGATCTTGAAACCGTGCTTCAGTTTAACCATTTGAGTTCAGCCGGATCCTGGCGAATACCTGGGTCCCCTTCCCCACTTCCGATTCGATACAGAAGTCATCGGAGTTTTTCTTCATGTTGGCCAACCCCATCCCGAACCCGAAGCCCATCTCCCGCATCTCGTCCGAGGCCGTCGAATACCCTTCCTTCATGGCCAGCTCGATATCCGGGATCCCGGGCCCCTCGTCCTTGACCTCCAGGCTGATGTCCCCTTCCGTCAGGACCAGGGTCAACGTCCCCTGATCGGCGTACATGACAACATTCATCTCGGCCTCGAAGGCGACGATGACCACCCGCCTCGCGAACGCCGCGTCGATTCCCAGATCCCTGAGGAGGACCTTGATTTCGGTCGAGATCTCCCCGGCCTTGTCAAAATTCCGGCCCTGGATCGAGTAACTCTCCCGAAGCAGCTCTCCAGTCATTATTACGAGACGCCCTTGAGCCCTTTGTTATAGAGGATGCCGCAGATATCGAACATGACCATCTTCGTGACCATGACGGGGATCTTCTTCTGCTTGGCGAACTCGATCACCTTCTTATCGGGGCGCTTCCCACGGCAGTAGACGACGGCGCTGACACCGGCGATATCGGCGGTGCGGATGGACTGGATGTTGGTGAGCCCGGTGATCATCAGCTCGCCGGACCTGGCGAAGGCCAGGATTTCGCTCATGCCGTCCGAGGCCACGACCTGGTGCACCCGCACGGAGAGATCGTCGCCGTCGGTGAGAACCTCGCATTCGAGGATATCCCTGATCTCGGCGAGCGTCATGCCGGCTCCTCTCCGCTCTTCTCGTCCGCCTCGCCCATGAGATACCTGTGGATGGAGGCGGCGGCGATGCGGCCGTCGCCCATCGCGCTGATGACCGTGGCCGCGCCCCGGACGATGTCTCCGCCCGCCCAGATTTTGGCCCGGGACGACCGTCCCGTCTTTTCGTCGGTGACGATCCCGCCCTTCCGGCTGATCTCCAGCCCCGGGGTCGTCATCGGGATGAGCGGGTTGGGGCTGTTGCCGATGGCGATGACGACGGCATCGAAGGGCACGATGAAATTGGACCCCTCAACCGGGATCGGCTTGCGCCGGCCCGAGGCGTCCGGCTCTCCGAGCTCCATCCGCAGGCATTCCATCTCCTTGATCCAGCCGTTCTCGTCGCCGATGAGGCGCACGGGGAGCGTCAGGAGGTCGAAGATGACGCCTTCTTCCTCGGCATTCTCCACTTCCTCCAACCGGGCGGGCAGCTCCGTCCGGCTCCGCCGGTAGACCAGGTGGACCTCGTCGGCGCCCAACCGGATGGCCGTCCGGGCCGAATCCATGGCCACGTTCCCGCCGCCGACAACGGCCACCCGCGATGGCCGTTTGACCGGCGTGTCGTATTCGGGGAAGCGGAATCCCTTCATCAGGTTGACCCGGGTCAGGTATTCGTTGGCCGAATAGACGCCGTTGAGATTCTCGCCCGGGATCTCCATGAACCAGGGAAGCCCGGCCCCCGAGCCGACGAAAACGGCGTCGAACTCCTCCAAGAGCTTGTCCACTGTCCGGGTCTTACCGACGACGAAATCCTTGTATATCTTGACCCCGAGGCTCTTCACGTATTCCACTTCCCGGTTGACGATGGCCTTGGGCAACCGGAATTCCGGGATTCCGTAGATAAGCACCCCTCCGCACTCATGCAGGGCTTCGAAGATGGTCACATCGTGCCCGAGGATGATGAGGTCGTTGGCCACGGTGATTCCAGCCGGGCCGGCCCCGACGATGGCCACTTTCTTCCCGGTTTTGGGCGCCATATCCGGGACTTCGATTTTCCCCTGGGCCGCTTCCCAATCGGCGACGAACCGCTCCAGCCGGCCGATGGCCAGCGGATCTCCCTTTTTGCCGACGACGCACAGCTTTTCACACTGCTCTTCCTGGGGACAGACGCGGCCGCAGATGGCCGGGAGGGCGTTCGTCTCCTTGATCTTCTTAACCCCGGCGGCGAAATCGCCTTCGACGATGCACTTGATGAAGCCGGGAATGTCGATCCCGACGGGACAGCCCTGGTTGCACAAGGGCTTCTTGCATTGGAGGCAGCGTTTCGCCTCCTCGACGGCCGTTTCGACGGGATAGCCGAGGGCCACTTCATCAAAGTTCTTGACGCGCTCCCAGGGAGTCTGTTTGGGCATGGGCCGGCGCTTCGGGTCCAGCTTCTTCTTTTCCGGCTTCTCCGTTTTTTCTTCGCTCACTTCAGGCTTCCTCTCCGCTGTCGGCCGTCATCTCCGCTAAAAATGCGACCGGCAGCTCGACCGGCGCAACGGGTCGACTTCCTCGGGGTTGTAGGTCTTTCGCCTTGCCAGGAACTCCTCCCAGTCGATCTCATGACCGTCGAAATCCGGGCCGTCCACGCAGGCGAATTTCATCTTCCCTCCGACCGACAGCCGGCAGACGCCGCACATGCCCGTGCCGTCGATCATGATCGGGTTCATGTTGACGATCGTCTTCCAGCCCAGCGGCTTGGTGATCTGGGACATCCGCATCATCTGAAAGGTG
>JAFGRZ010000011.1 GCA_016934895.1 Candidatus Aminicenantota bacterium | reverse complement strand
GGTGTTGCCACTGCGCCGGGTCGGAAAGGCCGCCGGAATGAGCCGGCATGACCAACGTGCCCTCGGTCCCGAGGGCTCGCTCGAGGGCCAGGATGAGTGCCACCGCGCCCCCACAGACCCAGCCGATTGCGCTGAGCGACGAGTGCACCAAGAGGACCATCCCGGGCGTCACGCCCAGCGTGGCCAGGTCCGCGGCCAACGAATCCACGGTCACCGGCCCGTGGGGTGTGCGTTCGATGACGTCACGCTCGGTCATTCGGTGGCCATGGGAATCCGGATGCCCTGCCGCTGTGCGCACTCGATGGCCTCGGGGTAACCGGCGTCGGCATGGCGCAGGATGGCCATGCCGGGATCATACGTCAGCACCCGCTCCAGGCGTGCCGCCGCCTCCGGCGTGCCGTCGGCCACGATCACCTGCCCGGCGTGTTGCGAATAGCCGATGCCTACGCCGCCGCCGTGGTGGAAGCTCACCCAGGTTGCCCCGCCCACAGCGTTGATCAGGGCATTGAGTATGGGCCAGTCGGAGATAGCGTCGGAGCCATCGCGCATGTGCTCGGTCTCGCGGTTGGGGGAGGCCACGCTGCCGCCGTCGAGGTGGTCGCGGCCGATGACGATGGGGGCACTGACCTCGCCGCGAGCCACCGCCTCGTTGAAGGCCAGCCCAGCCCGGGCGCGCTCGCCATAGCCCAGCCAGCAGATGCGCGCCGGCAGCCCCTGGAAGGCCACCTGCTCTTGCGCCAAACGGATCCAGCGGCCCAGATGCTCGTCCTCGGGGAACAGATCCAGGATAATGCGGTCGGTGACCAGGATATCGTTGGGGTCGCCAGAGAGGGCCACCCAGCGGAAGGGCCCTTTGCCCTCGCAGAACAGAGGGCGGATGTAGGCGGGGACGAAGCCCGGATAGACCCACTCGGCGTCGGGATCGCCGCCCACCTTGGCCTCGCGGTAGCCGGCGTTGAAGGCCTGCTGGCGCAGGTTGTTGCCGTAGTCGAAGACGATGACGCCCTGCTTGTGCATGTCTACCATGGCCCGGCAGTGCTGCACCATGGACTGCTTGGAGCGTTCCTGGTACCCAGCGGGATCAGAGTGGCGCAGCGCCACAGCCTCTTCCAGCGACAGGCCGTGGGGCAGGTACATCAGCGGGTCGTGGGCGCAGGTCTGGTCGGTGACGATATCAGGCAGCACGCCGCGCAGCACCAGCTCGGGGAAGACATGGGCCGCGTTGGCGATGAGACCCACGGACCGCGACTCCTTTCGCTGCAGCGCCCGTTCGACCTCGGTCATGGCCTCTTCTAGCGTGTCGACCACCACGTCCAGATAGCGGGTGTCCAAACGCCGCTGGGCGCGCCAGGGATCCGCTTCCACGACGAGGGCCACGCCTTCGTTCATGGTGACGGCCAGGGGCTGGGCGCCGCCCATTCCGCCGAGACCGGCCGAAAGCGTGAGCGTGCCCTTGAGCGATCCGCCGAAATGATTCCTGGCGACGGCCGCCAGCGTCTCATAGGTGCCCTGGAGGATGCCCTGGGTGCCGATATAGATCCAGCTTCCGGCCGTCATCTGGCCGTACATGGTCAGGCCCTTGGCCTCGAGGCGTCTGAACTCGTCCCAGGTGGCCCATTTCGGGACGATGAGGGCGTTGGCGATCAGGACGCGGGGCGCCTCCTCGTGGGTTTTGAAGACGGCCACAGGTTTTCCAGACTGGACGATGAGCGTTTCGTCGTTCTCGAGGGCCTTGAGGCTCTCGACGAGCGCCCGGTAGCATTCCCAGTTCCGTGCGGCTTTGCCCGTTCCGCCGTAAACGATGAGCTCCTGGGGCTTTTCGGCGACCTCGGGATCGAGGTTGTTCATCAGCATGCGGAGGGCCGCCTCCTGGGCCCAGCCCTTCGCCTGGAGGGTCGTGCCGCGGGGAGCGTGGACCTCCTGAGGGACGTTATTTTTAGATTCAGTCATAGGGTTCTCCTTTGTTCATCGGCTTTCTGACCCTTCAACGGGACGTTCATTATCGTGTCGCGCCTCAGATGATCTTTCTTTCCCTTGTTAGGAGGGCATGTTCGTAAAATTCCACCCTCTCCCCGACCCTCCCCCATCGAAGGGGGAGGGAGTGAGAGGGGTTACGCTTTTTTATACCATAACGGCCCACCGGCTCACAAACCGCCCCACGCAAACCAAATGTGTGACCAAATTGACAAAAAAAGATGTTGACGCGGGGGCAAAAATTCTATACATTATGGGCGGCTTGATGCCAAGGTTTTCGAGCCAAGGAAAAGGATGGATGTCGTCAAGTGCTTGATTCTTTCCCCGAACCCTCTTGACCGGATCGCGTTTCCCGATCTCTGCCGTGACCTCGGGACCGTCCGCCAGGCCGGGTCCGTGGAAGCCGCCGCCCCTGAGCTTCAGAACGATCCTCCCGATGTTCTGATCGCCGAGCAATCCCTGGGAGACTTCGGTCACTATGAGGGACGCCTCTCGCCCCGGACCAGCGTCCTCCTGACCGGACCGGACGAACGGGCGGCCCGGGAGACCATCGTCGCCTGGCCGGCCGAATTCTTCCTCGATTATGTCCCCCGGCCGCAGACAGAGCCTGAGAAAGAGCGCTTCCGGCGCACCCTGAGCCGGGCCGTCGAACACGCCCGCCTCAAGAGCGAAGAGAAAAGGCTCAAGGAGATCTATTCGGAGATCCTGGAGATCAAGGGTTTCATCGGCAACAACGTCATCCGGGAGCTGGAAAAAAGGGTCGCTCTCCAGGTCCGTTATCTCTGGTTCCAGAGAAAAAAACAAAAGATCGAGGACATCCTCCGCAAGATCTACATGGCCAACGACGTCAACAGTCTGCTCGATACCCTCCCCGACATCAAGGACCTTGTCCAGGCCTCGGGCATCACCTTTTACGTCCTCGACGAAAACGAAACGCTCGGCAAATACCTTAAACCGCTCGTCTGGGACGACGCCTTCCTTTCCCACACCGAGTTCTCCAGGTATATCGCTCTTCTCGATTCCGAGGACTTCGCCTCCCAAGTCGTCCGCTCCGGCGAAGAGGTCAACATCACGCGCCTGCCTCCCGGCCGTAAGCCGGCCAAGCGTTATGTCGAGCACCTGAAAGTGCCTCTCCGCAGCCTGTTGGATGTGCCCATCCGGCACGAAAAAAAGATCATCGGCGTCCTCGAAGTCATCAATAAGCTCCACAAGGGAGCGCCCAGCAAGCTCGGCTTCACCGCCGAGGACAGCCAGATCCTGCGCGGCATCTCCGAGCACATCTCACTGGCCATGACCAAGCTCAACCTGATCCACTACGACGCCCTCACCGGCATCCTCCGGCCGGACCCCTTCTTCGACAAGGTCATCCAGAAGATCCGCCTCCGCAGCAAGCGCCGCCAGGAGATCGGCTCCCACGCCATGGTCATGGGCGACGTGGACTGGTTTAAACACTACAACGACCGGAACGGCCATGAAGCCGGCAACCGGCTGCTCCGCCAACTGGCCGGGGTGCTCAAGGCATCGATCCGCGAGGACGACCTGCTCTGCCGTTACGGCGGCGAAGAATTCCTCTTTTTCCTGGCCGGAGTCAACAGCCTCGAGGAAGCCTGCATCCTCACCGAAAGGATCCGCAAGAATATCGAGGAGACCTATTTCGAAAACGAGGAGACCCAGCCCCGCAACAACCTGACCATGAGCTTCGGGGTAACCCTGCTCCCCAAGAAAGAGGAGTTCTACGCCTCGATCAACCGCTATGAGCTCAAGAAGATCGCCAACGAGGCCGATATGGCCTTGGCCGAAGCCAAGGGCAAGCGATTCACGGGATCACGGCCGGAGGGCGAAGGCGGGCAGAGGATCACCAAGAACAAGGTCTGCGCCTACCAGCGAGAGAACGCCGGCCAGGGGAAGACGGAGGCCGTCATCAACTCCTACAGGCAGGAATTCTTCGCAGAGAAAAGGAAAACCCCGCGGCACTACATCTCGACTCTGCTTCTCTACCAGGAGAACGGCGACTTCAAAGTGACCCGAACGATCAACCTGAGCCTGGGGGGACTCAGGATGATGTCCGACGCCAGGCTTCCAATGGCCAAATCCCTCGACCTCTTCCTTGTTCTCGAGGACAAGGCCGCCTCCCTCAAAGGGGACGTCGTTTACAGCCGGAAGGCCGACGAGGAAACGGCCCAATTTCACACCGGCATCCGGTTCCGGGAGATGGCGGCGGCGGACAGGAAGGCTTTGGAAAACTTCCTGATGACGACATCGAAGCGGGAATCTTCGGCTTAAGCCCCCAGCTCGTCGATCAGCGACCGGAGATAAGCGACGGGAGGCGTGATCCGGGCGTAATAGGCGTCCTTGAGCCCTTCGATCTGGGCGCGGAACGAGTCGAAGTCCACGGGATTGCTCCAGTTCTCCATGCTCAGCTTTTCGAGAATATCCCTGAGGATATCCACGTTGAGGATCTCGGCGGTGAAGCCGGGCAGGGCGGCATTTTCCTTCTCGCACATCTTGAGATTGCGGAGGATGTATTTTCGGAGGATCTCCTGATGGTTGATGATCTCCTGCTTGATGAAGAACTGCTCTTTCGGCGATTCGGTCTGGTTGAGCTTCATGTAGAGCCTCTTGGCCTCTTCCAGGGATTCATCGATGGAGGCGACCATGTATTCCCCGTCCAGGAGGATTTTGCCGTTGTTCTGGAAAAAGCTGATCTCGCCGTTGCCGTTTCGGGCTTCCACCCGGCGGTATTTCTCCAGAGCTTCGAAAAGGTTTTGGAAATTCTCTTTTTCCTCGTCCATGACGACCTGGCCGACCGGAGCTTCTTCCTCGGAGGTTTCCCCGGCTTCCTCGGCCAGTGATTGCTCGACGACCTCGCCGGCGGAAGGGATATTGTCGTTGACCTCGGGCACGGTTGAGGGGACCGGTTCTTCGTCCCCGCCCTCCGCTTCCACCGCCTCAACCGGGGCTTCCCCCTCGAGATCCCCGCCCGCGATGGTCTCGGTCTCCAGGAGCTCCTTGATTTTTCGGAGCTTGATGAGCTCCTGCTCGAGGTCGACCTTGAGCTCGTCCTCTTCCTTGGACTCGGGAAGCTGGGCGTCGATGCCGAATCTCTCCTCGAGGTCCTTGCGGAAACTGTTGACCTTGTCCTCGGCGGAATGCTGAACGGTCTCCAGCCTCTTGTTCAATTCGTCCACCAGGCGCAGTTCCTCCATCGTCTGCCCGGCCATTCTCTCGATTTCGGTCTGGTACTCGACGGCTTTTTCGAAATGCTCCTTGATCTGCCTCTGCAGGGAGACGCGCTCGCTTTCGAACTCGACGACGACCGCGCGGTAATCCTTGAGGATGGTTCTTCCCTTCTCCAGCTCTTTCTCGATGGCTTCGATCTTCTTGGCGGCTTCCTCTTTTTGGGCCCGGATCCTCTCTTCGAGCTCGTTCTCCACTTCCTCTTTGCGCTTGAGCCAGAGACTCTCGATCTTGGTTTCGATCTCTTCGATGACGGCGGCGGAGGTTTTCATGTTCGCGTCTTTCTCAGCCATCTCAACTCTCCTTATCTTCGATACCCGTGAGAGATCCAGGCTTTCCTCTTGCCGGCGACCGGGACAACACCCAGATTGGGCAACTGGCTCTTTTTTATAATCTTAATTCCGGCCGCGAAAAGTGTCAAGAGAGCCAAACCCAATCCCGTCAATACCGGCTTAGAGGACAAGACTTTGATCGCTCTCATGGTCCCTAGTGTGTCAGAGCCCGTCCGGCCTGACAATCACCTATCCGGACGATTCACGGGGGTAATTTTGCCCCTTTCTGCTCACCCCGAACGATGAGACCCCCTCCCCATCAAATCTGGGGGACGCAAATGTAGGGGACGTTCCCCTCTTATTATTATTCGCTTGCACTGGGAATAAGAAATGTATTATAAAGGGGCATCATATAGATGGACGCAACCGTCATCATCATCGACGAGGATCCGGGAAGGAAAGACCGGACGGCCCAGTTCCTGGCCTGGATGTCCCTCAATGTCAGAACCTTCGATTCCCTGTCCTCATTTCTGTCCGGCATGGATCGAACCGATCCGCCGGCCGTCGCAGTCATCGGCCTCACCAGGCTCACCGCCGCCCGCACCGATCTTCTCCGCCGCGTGAGAAAGACATTCCCTGCGGCTTCCCTCATCGCCCTGATCCGTACGGAGGATGCGGACGCCGGCATCACTTTCCTCCGGCAGAACCTCGTCGACCAGGTCGCCTCCCCCGACAACTGGGGCAACCTCTATTCTGCGGTCAAGACCGAGACGGAGCGAAAAAAACTCATCCGCGAAAATGAGGCCGCCGCCCAGCAGCTCGACCAGCTCAAGAAAGAGAAGTCCCTGAATGCGGACAAAGCCGCCGAACTCGAAGAGATCTACACGGCCACCCTGGAAAACCTGACCATCGCTCTCGACCTGAGGGACGTCGAAACGTTCGGCCATTCCGTCACCGTCGCCAAGTACTGCCAGGCGCTCGCCAGGCTGCTCGGGATCACCGACGACGCGGCGCTGGACAACATCCGCAGAGGGGCCCTGCTCCACGATATCGGCAAGATCGCCATCCCGGACGCCATCCTGAAAAAGCCCGGCCCGCTCTCCCCCGCCGAATGGGAGAAGATCAAGCTCCATCCCGTCCTCGGCTACGGACTGATCAAGGAGATCAAGCTGGTCGAGGAAGTGGGAAACGTCATCCTCTACCACCACGAAAGATACGACGGCAAAGGCTACCCCAAAGGACTGAAGGGAGAGGCCATCCCGCTCGAAGCGCGGATGTTCGCCCTGGCCGACGCCCTGGACGCCATCACCTCCCACCGCCCCTACCGGGAGAAACGGGACTTCGCGACGGCCCGAACGGAAATCGAGAACAACAGGAAAGGCCAGTTCGATCCCGTGGTCGTGGACGCCTTCTGCTCGATCCCGCTGGAGGGATGGGAAAAGATCCGCTACGAAACGACAAAGCTCATCCCCAACATGGAGAGCTTCTCGGCGCTCCTCACCCGCCGCCACGACTAACCCCCCTGAATTTGGGGACGTCACCCAATTCATTCTTGCGGGATTGGATGACGCGGCGGATCCCCCTCAGATCGCTGAAGGATCGCGCTTCGCTGTAATACCGGGCCAAAGCGTTTTGTTCTAAGAGCGCTACCACCTTTCCCGCCTGCCCCGCGCCGACCTCGAAAAGCAGCCAGCCGCCGGGTTTGAGGAAAGCCGGCGCGCTCCTCACCAGGCGCCCGATGAACTCCAGGCCCGTCCTCCCGCCGACCAGCGCGCGTCGCGGCTCATTGTCCCTGATCTCGGCGGGAAGCGTCTCCCACTCGGAGCTTGAGACATAAGGCGGATTGGAAACGATAAAATCGCACTTCCCCTCAAGCCCCAACCCGCGCAGAGCGTCAAAAAGGCTCCCCCTGACGAAAGTCACATTCGTCAACCGGTTTTCGCGGGCATTCCTCTCCGCGTGCCGAAGCGCTTTCGCCGACACATCGGTGGCGACGATCCGCGCCCGCGGCAATTCCTTCGCCAACGTCAAGGCGATGTTTCCGCTTCCCGTTCCGATATCAACGATCGTCGGACTTGTCCGCCGGCCGCTCCCATCGAGCTCCAGCACTCTCTCAACGATGAGTTCGGTCTCCGGCCGCGGAATGAGAACGCCCGGCCCGACGCGCAGAGTGAGCGACCAGAACTCCTTCTTCCCGGTTATGTAGGCGAGCGGCACCCCTGAAAGCCGCCGCTCGATGAGCCGTTGATACCGGCTCTCCTCCCGCCTCGCGATGCGCCGCCGCGGCGAAGCCAGCCACTCGACCTCGCCGATCCGCACGGCCTCGAGAAGCAGAATCTTGGCTTCGATCGCGGGCGCCGCGACCTTCCCCTCAAGCAGGCTTCTCCCCCTCCTCAATAACTCCCGGAGCGTCGTCAACGGCCG
>JAFGRZ010000336.1 GCA_016934895.1 Candidatus Aminicenantota bacterium | reverse complement strand
GCCGATTTCTCCCGGCCTCAAGAATGCGGCAGGACGATCAGGGAAGTCCTCGGCCGCCCCCTTGAGGCCCTCCTGCCCGTCCGCTCCAAGGCGTGGGAAAAGGCCTCGGAATACGATTGGGAGAAAAAAGTCGACGAGGTCATCCAGGTCTACCGGGAAGAGGACCATGATTGAATCGCGGCCGGCCCGTGTGACCGCGCGGGGGAAGAAATGACCGCCAGCACCACCATTCTCGGGATGCCTGTCAGCAAACTGACCAGCCGGGAGCTCGTGAACCTCATCCAAGTCGCGATTGACAGCGGAAACACGTTGAAAATCGCCTACGCCAATGCCCACACCCTGAACATGGCCTATCAAGACGGGGTGCTGGGACGCATCTTTCATGCGTTCGACCTCATTCATCCCGACGGGATCGGGGTCTATTGGGCCTCCAGGATCATGGACAGGAATGATGCCCTGCCCGAACGGATGACCGGTTCCGACTTCTACAGGCTCCTCGTCGAATACAGCCTCAAGAACAACTGGCGGCTGTTCTTTTTCGGCCACAGCCCCGAGATCCTCGGCCGGTTGAAAGACAATTCTCCCGGTCTGAACATCGTCGGACTGCAGGAAGGATATCATTTCCGCGATGACGAGGTCATCGCCGCGATCAACCGCGCGCATCCGGACGTCCTGATCGTCGGCCTGAGCTGCCCGAAACAGGAAAAATGGATTCACGCGCACGGCGACAGGCTCAACACCAAGGTCATCCTGGCCGTCGGCGACGGCATCCGGGTCTTTTCCGGAGACAAGCTTCGCGGCCCCCGGATCCTTCAACGATTGGGGCTCGAATGGTTCATCCGGTTCTTGTCCAACCCCGTCAAGCACTTCAGGAGATACGTCATCGGGAATCCTCTCTTCATCCTGAGAGTCTTGAATGCCAAGCGGAGCGGTGTCAGAAGAAAAGCCCCCTACCAGTAATATTCCCGGAATTTCTTGTAGAACTCGTGAGTCCGGCGGATCCCCTCCTCGAGGGACGTCTTGGGCGCCCAGCCTAGGAGACGCCTCGCCTTGGAAATATCAGTGACGTAGTCCCCGGTCTCGATATTGAGATACTCCTCCGGCCAGGGAACAAACTCAATCTCTCCCTTGTTGAGTATTCTGACGATGGAGCCGGCCATATCCTTGAACCGCGTTCCGACGCCGCTCCCGACATTGAATATCTCGCCCCCCACGCGGTCACTGGCCGCGGCCAGTATGAACGCCTCGGCCAGATCCTGGATATAGATATAATCCCGGATTTGCTTGCCGTCCCCGAAGATCCGGATGCATTTCCCTTCCATGGCCAGCCGGAGAAACCAGTTGATCATGGCATACTTGGGATGCTTCATCTGGGCCCGCGGTCCGTAAGGGTTGGCGATGCGAAAGACGACGGTCGGTTGGCCATAAACCCGGTGATAATAAAGGTAGAGATTCTCCGCGGCCACCTTGTTCAGGGCATAGGGGGTTTTCGGCCTCAAGGGGTGATCCTCGGCGACCGGGATCCGTTCGATCTCTCCGAATTGAAGCCGGGATCCCGAGAACAGGATCTTGGCCTCCGGCGAGACCTTGCGGCAGGCCTCGAGGACATTCAAATGCCCCAGATAGTTGATCTCGGCGTCTAGGAAGGGGTTCTCGATGCTGTCGTTATGACTGACCTGGCCGGCCAGGTTGAAGATGATGTCTTTTCCGGCGACCAAAGACTTCATCGACTCCTTGTCCCTGATGTCGGAGATATTGACCGTGACTTTGTCCCTGATCGGGGAAATGTTGAAATGGTTCGCCCCGAATGGCTCGATGATGGCATCGACAAGGGTGACGTCCGCCCCGAGGGAAACGAGCTCGAGAGCGATGGAGCTCCCGATCATCCCCAATCCGCCCGTGATGAGGACTTTTTTATTTTGGTAGTGCCTTTGAAGCCCGCCGGGATCCACGCTCATCTTATGACACCTTTCCTTCTCTCTCCGGTTCGCACCAGTTTAGCAAAACCGCCGGCCGTTCTCAATTTGACCGCGGCCGGCATTCATTATATCATTGTCACCCGGCTGTTTTCTTTTGGCAATACGGGCCGGACGAAAAAAACTGGCAGGCGCGGTTCTGACCCCGGATGGATGAACTGACAAACAATCCTCCTCGACCGAGAAAGAGAAACGGTCATGTCAATCTCTTTCGCAAATTCTCTTGTTTCCTCGGCCTCGTGGCTTCCGACCTGGCCGCCCTCCTGGCGACCGTATGCATCGCCCACCTGTTGAGGAGCCAGCTGCTGAATCGGTTGATCCATTTCGACCAGGCTCCCCTTTCACTGCGGAGCCAAATCGATTCGATTTTCCCCATGGGAGCCCTGATCATCGTCATCATCTTTTCCTTCAACAAGCTCTATACCAGGCGGCTGACCTTCTGGCAGGAAGTCAGGGGACTTTTCAAAAGCGTAGCACTGAGCTTTATCCTGATCATGACCGTCGTTTTTCTTTCGAGGCGATACACCGATTTCTCCAGGGTCGTCGTCCTGCTGGCCGGGCTGCTGAGTTTCGCCCTGTTTCCCGTCTTCCGCTTGCTCATAAAGAAATTTCTCGCGAGGATCAAGCTCTGGAAGAAGAGGGTGATCATCCTGGGAACCGGCGAAACGGCCGGGCTTGTGGCCGGCAGCATCCGGAAGAATCCCATACTCGGCTATGAAATCGCCGGCTTCCTGAGCGAAACGCCGGAGGATATCGGGCGAGCACTCTTCGATAACATCAAGGTCATCGGTCAGATCAACCAGATCGCCGAGCTGATGCCGATGCACAACGTCCAGGACATCATCGTCGCCATGCCCGACATCAGCACCTCCCGGCTGGTCGAATTGATCGAACGCTCCGAGGAATACGCCGAGACGATCCGCTTCATCCCGGGGCTGGGCAGTCTCTTCACCATGGGTGTGGAGGTCGAGGATCTGGGAGACGTCATGGGATTGGCGGTGGCCCGGAATCTGACCAAGCCCTGGAATATCGTCACCAAGAGGGTCATGGAATTCGTTCTGGCCCTGCTTCTCTTCATCCTGCTCCTTCCCCTCTTCCTGATCATCGCCGCGGCCATCAAGTTGGACTCCCGGGGTCCAGTTATCCTCGTCCAGAACAGGCTCGGCCTGAAGAATAAAGTTTTCCGGCTGTTCAAGTTCCGTTCCATGTACGTCGACAGCGACGCGAAGCTGAAGGCTCACCTGGAGAAGAATCCGATTGTCAGAGAGGAATGGCGGAAATACCAAAAGCTCAAGAACGGCGACCCGCGCGTGACCCGGGTGGGCCGGGTCGTACGCAAGTACAGCCTGGACGAGATCCCTCAGCTTCTGAACATCCTGAGGGGCGACATGAGCCTTGTCGGCCCGAGGCCCTACCTTCCCCGGGAAATCGACGAGATCGGCGCAAGCTACCACATCATCTCGCAGGTCAAGCCCGGAATCACCGGCCTCTGGCAGGTCAGTGGACGCAATGACCTGCCGTTCAAAGAACGGCTTTTCCTGGACGAATTCTATATCCGCAACTGGTCGATGTGGCTGGACGTCGTCATCCTCTTTAAGACCGTCAAGGTGTTGGTCCGGCAGGAAGGGGCATTCTAGAGCCGGTTCCATGAAAAGCCCGTTGAAGAAGGCTTTGTTCTTTCTCTCCGGGCCGGCCGGCCTCGCTTTCTTTGGCTTCTTCTATTACACCTATGTTCCTCTGATCAAGCCCTTTCAATGGGCCCTGGCCCCTCTTCTGGTCCTGATCTTCCTCTTGACGGCATTTCGCCGGGACTGGGGAATCCTGTTTTTCGTTTTTGCCTTCCCTCTCGTCAATAACCTCCCCTATTTCTTCGGAATCACCCCGCAGATCCCGCATGCCCCGACGTCCCTGGTTCTTTTTCTGGCCTTCTTCTTCGGCTGGCTCCTCTCCCGCCGGGCGCAGACCCCTTCCGATTCCGTCACCCGGGCGATCTTCCGGCCGGTTTATGTCTTGTCCGCCGTCGTGGCCGTCTCTGCGGCCATCACTTTCTGGCGTTACACGAATTTTTTTCCGGTCGCCGCCGACCGCGTGCTCGAGATCGTGGTCAACGTCAACGCCCTGAGAGCCGGCGGCGCCCGGATGAGCTGCCTCTTCAACGCCTTGAGCTACCTGACGGCTCTGGCCTTCTTCATCGTCTTGATGAAAAGCCTTCGCTCCTCCCGGTCCGCCCTGCGGATTCTTTTCGCCCTGTCACTCTCGACGTTGATCACGGTCCTTTTCGCCTTCGTTCAAAAAACCGCTGGACCGGGCCTGGGCAACACGGCGCCATGGATCGATCTCAACCAGATCAACTCGACTTTTAAAGACCCGAATTCGCTCGGCACGTTCCTCTCGGCCGCGATACCTCTTTTCATCGGGCTGGCCTTTTATTTGCAGGGGAGGCGCCGGATTTTCTTCATTCTCTTGTCTGGGCTCTGCTTCATCGCCCTGCCGGCCAGCGGTTCACGAAGCGCTTTTTTGGCCGTGCTTGTTTCTATAGCAGCGCTCTTGGCCATGGCTGCATTCCATCCCGCGGTGCGTTCGAAGAGAAAGACCGTCTGGCTGGCTTCAGGCTTCCTCATTTTGGCACTGACCGCGGCGGCGATGGTCTTTCTCTTCCCTCAGTCCAGTCTGTCACAGAGACTCCGCTGGAGCGTCCGCTCGTTTTCCCGCGGAGAACCGGCCAACGCCTACCTCACCCAGAAAGCCTTTTTCTGGACCATCGCCGGACACATGGTCAGGGATTATCCGCTCACGGGAGTCGGGATGGGAAGCTACATCGTGCAGCAACCCGACTATTTCAAACAGATGGCCCGCCAGTGGACCTACACGGACTCGGCCGAAAATTACCTCTTTCAGGCGGCCTCGGAGACGGGGATTCTCGGGCTGCTCCTCGTCCTCTGGATTTTCTGGGAAATCACCCGCCGGTTCAGGAGGGCTTGGCGGGAGTCGCTGCGGAGTCCGCGGCCCGCTTACCTCGTGATCGGCGCCGCATCCGCCCTTATGTCGCTTCTTGTGAACTATCAATTTCACAGCTATATCGGCAACTTCGAGGTTAAGTATCTCTTCTGGATACTGGTTTGGCTTTTATTTGTTCCCTGGGCTCCGCCGGAGACTGAGCGAGAAGTTCCTTTCCTTCCCGGACGGAGTTTCAAGATCGCCTCCCTGCTCTTGATCGGCGCTTTCGGCGCCGCGCATCTCTGGAACTCCACCCATTCGCTCGCCGTCAACAACCGGGCCGCCCGATTCGACTGGGAGCAGGACTACGGTTTCTATGAGATCGAAAAGGACAACCGTGAATTCTATTTTCGCTGGGCGCGGAAATCGGCCGGACTGGCCGTCGACAACTGGGGGGCTACCCTCGTCATTCCCATGCTGGCTTCTCACCCGGATATCCGGGAAAACCCGGTGACGGTCCGAGTCTTCCTGGCCGACGCCTATTTCCGGAAGACGTCCGTGATCGGCGAGCGGCTGCTTAACGAAAGCCGCTGGCAGGATTTTGAGTTCCGGGTCCCCGAAGCGGCGGGAGAAAAGATTTTCCTCGTCTTCGAAACGGACCGTTCCTGGCAGCCTTCAAAAATCACCGGAATCCCCGACCCGAGGCACCTGGCCATCGGCCTGGGCGAACCCTGGTTCAAGTATCCTGCGAAAATCGACAGTGAAGGAACCGTTTCCCTGGATAAGGCCGTCTTTTCCGAATGGGAAGGCGATTTCAAGACAAATCTCATCGGCTTCGGGTCCAGTCGGCTGGGGTTTGAAAGCCCGGCGGAATGCGCCGTCCTCAGGCTGTGGGTGAAAGGGCAAGAGGCGCTCGGCGTCAGCCCCCTGATCATCATCCGGCTCGACGACCGCGTCATCGCCAAGACCATGCTGACGGGAGGGGATTGGCAGTCGCTGGTCCTGGCGCCGGAGATGGGAAAAGGAGCGCACGTCCTGACCGTCGAATTCAAGAACGATTTCTACGATTCGGCTTCTGGAGAGGACCGCAACGTCTTC
>JAFGRZ010000085.1 GCA_016934895.1 Candidatus Aminicenantota bacterium | reverse complement strand
GCTCAAGATAAAGATTTCCGTACCTCTCGTACATCGTCGCCGAAGAGGGCGCGATCAGAAGACCCACATCCAGATCAGAGGACTCATTCCCCTCGCAAGAGGAACCTTCAATGTACCGTCTTCCGGTGTCCTGATTGGATCCGAAAAGGTAGGCGAGGAGAACACGTTTTTTTTTGAATATCGCCCGCAGATCGTCTCTTCGTGTTTTCACGAGTTCATTCCTTCGACGTCGATCTCGCTTGAGATCTGGCCAAGAAACCGGATGCCGTCATCCCATTGAAAGATAACACTTCGCCCGAGTCCCTGTCAATCGAGCCGAACAGGCTCCAGGTATAGGCTTTGAATCCTCGTCCCTGGGCATAATTCTGTTCTCAATATGGGTACAACTGCATCCACTTCGAAAACATCTTTGGACGAATCATCCGCCGAATGCACAGCCGGCACCGAAATTCGGAATAGGATATACTGTCACCAATTCTGAGGACGAACGTGAACAAGCTCCAGAGAGAAATAAAAGGGCTGGCCGGCCGGTATGATCTCCATCTCATCTACGCTTTCGGCAGCCGAGCCAAAGAAGCCTACGATTTCGTCCATGGGAAAAAAGCGGCTCTCCGAGCGTCATCATCCTCTGATCTCGACGTCGGCCTAAAGTCCCGGCGGACGCTCAGCGTCGAGGAGAAAGTCAAGATCGCCGTCTTCTTTGAAGACCTCTTCGGCGCCCCGAGAGTGGACGTGGTGATGCTATCGGAAGCGCCCATCATGCTGGCCCTGGAAATTGTTCAAGGGGAGCTTCTTTTTGCCTTGGATGACCTCTTTGAGGCGGAGTACCAGCTCTACATCATGAGGAGGGCGGCCGAACTCGCGCCCTTCGAAAGGATGAAGAGAAACCTCGTCCTGGGGATACAGAAATGACCTCTGGAAAAATCAATGACCGCGTCATCGTCCAGCGCGTCCGCTGGATCAAACAGATGAGCGAGGCCATTAGAGACTTGCCCATCCGGGACAAAAAGGAGTTCTTGGGCAACCCGCACAATCCGGATGTTCCATTTTTATCACGAGATCAGCCCGCAGGAACTCTACGATATCTGCGCCCGCCATCTGGATGAGATTCAGCTTTTGTGCAGCCGTCTTGTCAGCCGATATTTGAAGAAAAAAAAAGGACCTAACAGACCGTCCCTCCATTCCTCGCGGCTGCTTTTATAGGGGCTTCGTGTTGTGGGGACACAGGATACTGTCACCGGTTATCACCGTTTTTCTATTCGTATCGCAGTGTCTCCACCGGGTCGGAGGAAGCGGCCCGCAAAGCCTGAGTGCCGACGGTCATGAATGCGAAAACGAGCGCGCCGGCCGCGGCCAGCAGGAATGGCCAGGCGGTCAGCCCGATCCGGTAGGCGAAATCCTGGAGCCATCTGGACATGACGAAATAAGCGATCGGCAACGCAATGACGTTGGCGATGAGGACAAGTCCCAGGAACTCCCAGCCCAGCCGGAAGGCCAGGTGCGGAGCGGCCGCGCCCAACACCTTGCGGATGCCGATCTCCTTGGTCCGGCGTTCGACGGAGAAGGCTGCCAACCCCAACAGGCCCAGGCAGGCGATGATCACGGCGACGATGGCGAAAGCCCCGAAGATCTCCCCGGTCCGGCGCTCCTTCCTGTAAAGAGCGTTGAAATCGTCATCGAGGAAAAAGAAATCGAAGGGCTGGGTCGTCGTAGTCCCCTCAAAGACGTCCCTTAAAAGAGAGATCGTTTTCGGCACGTCTCCCGGCCTGATCCTGACCGCGAGCTTTTCGCCCTCGCCGGGAATAAGGACCAGGGGGCCCATCGGCTCGTGGAAACTCATAAAATTGAAATCCGTGACGACGCCGATGACACGCCTCGCTTCCCGGATGAACGGGATTTCCTTCCCCAGAGGGTCCGCCCAGCCCGCCATTTTTGCCAGCGTCTCGTTGACCAGGACGGCGTTTCTGTCCGCTTCGGAACCGGGCGAGAAATTCCTCCCGGCGGCGAGAACCACCTTGAAGACATCCAGGAAGTTCTCGTCGACGTAGTCGAAATGATATGTCATCTTGACCGTTTCCCCCGCGTCCGATTTGAAGCCGGCGTTGAGAATCCGGTTTTCAATGCTCGTCGGCAGACCGGAGGTTCGCGACGCCGATTCAACTTCCGGATAGCGAAGCATTGCGGTTCGGATCGCCGCGGCCTTGGCGGCCGTCTCCGGCTCCCGGATGGGGATGACGACGACATGCTCGCGGTCATAGCCGAGCCGCCGGCTCTGGATGAAGCGAAGCTGGCCGGAAACGACAAGGGCGCAGGCCATCAGGGCGATCGAGGCCGTGAATTGGCCGACGACGAGCAGGTTTCTCAAACGAGACCCTTTCTTTCCCGAGGCGGCATGCTCTTTGAGGACCCGGACCGGATGGAACGCCGACAGCACAAGGGCCGGATACGCGCCGGAAACGATTCCCGTCAGGAACGTCACTCCGACAATAAGCCACAGGAAGGGGCCGGAGGATAGGTCGGCAAGCCTGAGGTCCACTCCCGATATCGCGCCGAAGCGGGGAAGAACCAGGCGCACGATCGCCATCGCCAGGACGAGAGCTAGCACGGCGAAGACGACCGATTCACCAAGGAATTGTTCGAAAAGCTGCCGGCGGTTGGCCCCTGTCACCTTCCGTATCCCGATCTCCCTGGCCCTGGTTGATGAGCGCGCGGTGACGATGTTCATGTAATTTATGGCCGCGATGAGCAGGGTGAGGACGGCAATGGCCAGAAAGAGTTGGATGTAGCGGATTTCGTTGTTGGTCGAAAGCTCACCCCGGACATTCGAACGGAGATGGATATCCTCGACGGGCTGGAGGAAGAGCCGGAGTCCGGCAGCGTCGCTTTCGGCTCGGTTCTTTTCGACCCAGGCCTTTATTTTTTTCTCAAGAGCTTCCCTTTGTCCCTGTGCGCCGAGCTCGACATAAACCAGGAAGTTGCCGACGTTCCAGTTGTCGAACATATAGTCGTTCTGTTTGTTTGCCTCCAGGGTCGCGACGGAGAGCAGGTAGTCGAAGCGGAGGTGGGAATTCCGGGGGACATCTTCGACGACGCCCGTTACCGTGACATCGCCCACGCGCCTCCCCTCCCGGAAGGAAACCACCCGGAAAAGGGGGTCCTCGTCGCCGAAGAGCTTCCGGGCGGCCGTTTTCGTCAGGACGATGGAAGCGGGCGCGACCAGGGCTTCAGCCTTGTTGCCCCGGAGAAGGCGGAAGGAAAAGACTTGGAGGAAATCCCTGTCAACATACAATCCCTTTTCTATGAAAACCTTATCCCCGGCCTTGAGAACAGCTTGGACATCCGTTCTGGCGAATATCCGGGCCGCGTGACGGACTTCGGGGAATTCCGCTTTGAGAGAGCCGGCGAGAAGGCTCGGGTTGTTGATGGCGAATTCCCCGGGTTCCTGCCCCTCCGGGACTTCGGCACTGATCACCCTGTAGATCCGTCCGCCGTTTTCATGAAAACTGTCGTAGCTCAGCTCGAACCGGGCATAGGCCAGGATCAGGATGAAGCAGGCCAGTCCGACCGCCAAGCCGAGCAGGGCGATCAGCGAAAATCCCGGGTTCTTGACGGCGTTGCGATAGGAAATAACGGCATAATTTCTCAGCATGCTCAGGCTCCAATAGACCTTGTTGGCCGCAAAACCGGGAAGCGAACGGATGATCTGATTCCAATACCAGGCCGCCGCGCGAAACCGGCCCTTCTCGGCCGCGATCCCGGCGTAGATTTCGGCGAAATCACCCAGGTGGGTATGCTTCCCGTTGTCTTGGTAGAGCCTCCGGAGAAGCCACTCCCCCGCTCGAGGCGGCCGGCCTGAGTCCGATGGCTGATTTTTCATGGCGTATCAGGCTCCGTTTCAAGCTCGAGGGCCTCGGACCAGAGGCCTTCCTGGATGGAGCGAAGCTCGTGCAGCGCGCTTTTTCCCAAAGCCGTGAGTTTGTAAACGCGCCGGCTCCGGCCGCCGCGTTCCTTGGTCGGCTCCGTCAGGTTGGAAACCAAGAGCTTCTTCCTCTCGAGCCTGTCCAGCGGGTCATAGATGGAGCCCAGCGACCATGTTTTGCCTGTGGCTTCCTTGAGCCTCCTCTGGATGGGCAGGCAGGAGGCGTCATCCTGAAGGTTCCAGACGACGAGCAGCACCAGCTCCTCCGAACGCGAGAGAAGTCTCATCTTTCCACTCCTCGTTTCCCTATCACTTCCGGATTTTGAAACAAATCAATAGCCCCTGTCAAGCATTTTTTTCAGTTTTCGGAATAAATCTGCCGGGGATTCCTATCGGCGCAATTGTCTGTGATTCACTTCAGGGTCAGAGATTGCTTCATCGCTGCTCTGCTCGCAATGACGGCGCATCAGCGCTTGAAGGCGGCGCGGGCCGCATAGACGGCGGCGTTTCCCAGCTCTTCCTCGATGCGGAGGAGCTGGTTGTATTTCTCGACCCGCTCGCCGCGGCAGGAAGCGCCCGTCTTGAGCTGTCCCGTGCCCATGGCCACGGTGAAGTCGGCGATGAAGCTGTCGATCGACGGTCTCGCCGCTCCGGTGGGAGACCATGGACGTCCAGCCGGCCTCCCTGGCCAGGTCGATGGCCATGATGGTCTCGGTCAGGGTTCCGATCTGGTTGAGCTTGATCAGCACCGCGTTGGCCGCCTTCTCCCGGATCCCGCGTTCGATCCGGCTGATGTTGGTGACGAAGATGTCATCGCCGACGAACTGGATCTTTTTCCCCATGGTCTCTGTTAGGAGTTTCCAGCCGCTCCAGGGACAAAAGCGGCCGGACCATATACTTTCCCACCCGCTCGGCCTCGTGGCGAGTCTTGGCCCTGACGCGGCTGTGG
>JAFGRZ010000010.1 GCA_016934895.1 Candidatus Aminicenantota bacterium | reverse complement strand
TCAACTTCCTGATCGTCCTGGCGGCCCTGCTTTACCTGCGCCGGAAGAAAGCCGCTTAAGCGTGTTTTGACAAAAATTCACGGAAGAAATATAAACATGATGGCGTCCAGAAGAACGGAATGGATGGAGTCCGCCCTCTTAGAAATCTCCCTGAAAAAGGAGGATGTATGAAGTTCTTTAAACAAAACAAACGATGGGTATTTGTCTGTGGTTTCATTATCGTGGCCGCGTCTTCGGTTTCCGCCCAGATCAATCCGGACGTGTTCGCCGGGTTGAAGGCGCGGTCGATCGGACCGGCCAACATGAGCGGCCGGATCGCGGCCGTCGAAGGCGTCGATGTCGATCCCGACGTCCTCTATGTCGGCGCTGCGGCCGGCGGCGTCTGGAAATCGACCGACGCCGGAACGACATGGACGCCGATATTCGACGATCAGCCGGTGGCCTCGATCGGATCCATCGCCGTTTATCAGAAAAATCCGAACATCATCTGGGTCGGGACCGGCGAGTCGAAGCCCCGCAACTCGGTGAGCGTCGGCCGGGGCATCTACCTCAGCCTCGACGCCGGGAAGACATGGAAACTGATGGGCCTGGAAAAGACGGAAAAAATCGCCAAAGTCCTGATCCACCCCGACGATCCGGATGTGGTCTTCGTCGCCGCCCTCGGCGCGACCTGGGGTGACAGCGTCGAGCGCGGCGTATTCAAAACCGTCGACGGCGGCAAAACCTGGAAGAAGATTCTTTATGTCAACGAGAAAACCGGCGCCGCCGACATGACCATGGATCCAACCAATCCTAACAAAATTCTGGTGGCCATGTGGGAGCACCGGCGCTGGCCGTGGTTCTTCGTCTCCGGCGGGCCCGGAAGCGGAATCTACATCACCTCGGACGGCGGCGAAAAATGGGACAGGCTGACCGAGAAAAACGGCCTGCCGTCGGGCGACCTCGGCCGCTGCGGCCTGGTTTTTGCGCCCCACCGTCCCAAGATCGTTTACGCCCTGGTCGAGGCCAAAAAGAGCGTCGTCCTGCGCTCGGAAGACGGCGGGTGGAACTGGCAGGTCGTGAACAGCGCCGACAACATCCACAACCGCCCCTTCTATTACAGCCGCATTTTCGTGAACCCGCGGAACGAGAACACGCTCTATATGCTTGCTTCACAAATGTCGGTGAGCGAGGACGGCGGGAAAACGTTCCGGCCCCTGACCAGCTTCGGCCAGGCCCATTCCGACTTTCACGCCATGTGGATCGGCCCGGACGGCGAGCGTCTGGTCGTCGGGAACGACGGCGGCGTCGTCATCAGTTTCAACCGCGGCCAAAACTGGCGCTTCGTCACGAACCTTCCGGTCGGCCAGTTCTACCATGTCAATTACGACCTGGAATTTCCTTATAACATCTACGGCGGACTCCAGGACAACGGGACATGGCGGGGCCCCGCCTACACGCTCCGCGGCCGCTCCCTGGGCAACTACGACTGGATCAGCGTGGGCGGGGGCGACGGCTTCGACGCGGCCGTGGACCCCGAAAATCCAAACTGCGGCTACGGCATGTCCCAGGGCGGGAACCTGTATTATTTCGATGTCTCGAAGGGCACGAGCCGGGCGATCATGCCGACCGAGTCGGATGTCAAGCACCGCTACGACTGGAACGCCGGCTTTGCGGCCGATCCGTTCAAGCCGGCGACCATTTATCTCGGCAGCCAGTTTCTCCACCGCAGTCCCGACAAGGGTCTCACCTGGGAGATCATCAGCCCCGACCTGACGACCAACGATCCGGAGAAGCAGAAACAGGCCGAGAGCGGCGGGCTGACCCTCGACGTCACCAACGCCGAGAACTATTGCACGATGCTCAGCATCGCCCCCAGCCCGCTCAAGGAGGGAATGATCTGGGTGGGAACGGACGACGGGAATGTCCAGCTCACTCGGGACGCCGGAAAGACCTGGGAGCTCGTCTCCGCGGCGCTGACTTCGGGAAATAAGCCCCTCGTCCCGGCGGGAGCGGCCGTTCCGCACATCGAGCCGTCGCATTTCGACGAGGCGACGGCTTACGTCGTATTCGAGGACCACATGCGGTCGAATTTCGCCCCCTATGTGTTCGTCACACGCGATTACGGCAAAACCTGGAAGAGCCTGGCGACACCCCAGATCGACGGCTATTGTTTTGTGGTCAAAGAGGACACGGTCAACAGAAACCTGCTTTTCGTCGGGACCGAATTCGGACTGTTCGTGAGCCTCAACGGCGGAAGCGGCTGGATGAAGTGGATCCATGGGCTCCCCACCTGCCCGGTTTACGACCTGGCCGTTCACCCGCGCGAGAACGACCTCATCATCGCCACGCACGGACGCTCCCTCTATGTCGTTGACGATATCACTCCGCTTCGCGAGATCTCGGATGAAATGACCAAGAAGAAACTCCATGTGTTTTCCGTCCCCGATGCCATCGCCTTCGAGCAGGGCCGGATGAGCCATTACCTGAGCCCGGGAGACACGGCGTTTTCCGGCGACAACAAGCAGACCGGCGCCTGCATCAGTTACTGTTTGATCCCCAGCGAAAAGAAACCCGGCGAAGAGACCGAGCCGCCGGCGGAGAGCCCGGAGATGGCCGCCATGAGGGCCCGCATGGGGGGACAGATGTCTGCCCGCATGATGCAGATGATGGGACCGAGCCGCGGCCGGGTGACCATCACCATCCTCGACGCCCAGGGCCGATTCATCAGCGAACTCAAAGGCCCCGATGAAAAAGGTGTCAACCGCGTCTTCTGGAATCTTCGTGAGGCCGAACGGCGGACTGAAGAGGAACAGGAACAGCGAGCAGGAGAAAGCGCGGCCGCGATGTTCTTCGGCCGCAGCGCGGGCGTGATGGCTCTGCCCGGCCAATACACGGCCAAGGTCCAATACGAAGGCCAAGAGATCAGCCAAAAATTCGAGGTCAAGACAGACCCTCGCATAGAGGTCGATATCGAGACTCTCACGGCCAACTATGAAAAGGCAAAGCAGGCCCAGGCCCTGAGCCGTGTCGTCACGCAGGCGAACCGCCGGCTGCAACAGACCCAGCGTTCGCTCCAAACCGTAAAGGACAGCCTGCGGATGAGCCGGGATCCTAAGGCGGGCGATATTCGAAAAGCGGCGGACGCGCTCGAGAAGAAGCGGCATGAGCTGACTGAGGCTCTGAGCCCGACTCCCCCCAAGCAGGGGATCGCCGATCGCTCGGCCGGCCTGCAGAGCCGGGTGATGGGCGCCGTCCGGGGTATGACGGGCGCCGGATACGTGCCGATTACCCAGGCCGCTCAAGTCCGGTACGACAAAGCGAGAGCAAAGGCCGAAGAGTTCATCGGCCGGTTCAACGCCTTTTTCGAGACGGATGTCGAGGCCTTCAAGAAAATGCTCAAGGAGGCGGAATACACTCTGTTTCCTGCATCTCCGCCTTTGAAACTCGATTAACACTCTGGGGACGCTCCCTAAGGGGACACCCTTGCCCAAAGGGGGCGTCCCCTTTTTGTTCGCGTTGACTGGCTCTCGTACTTCTCTCTTCATTCAATCCCTCCCCGTCTCAAAAAGTCCGATAAGAAAGTCCGCTCCATTCAACTGGAGCTTACCGGCAAACATCACGGCTATCTTCATCATTCCCCTCAAGGCCGAAGCGGACAAGGCCAAGAAAGAAAAAAGGAGAAATGGAAAACAGGACAGATTCATATTGCGTTGAAACAAAGGTTTGTGCACTTGACATTTTTTCATGCCGATGCTTATACTTATCGGCTATGTTTCTCAAGTGAAATTGGCAGGTAACAACATGGAAAACCACCGCATCATTCCCAAAGGCATTGTCTTCCCATTTATCCTGCTTTGCTCCCTCTTTTTCGCCTGGGCGATACCGAACAACCTGACGGACACCATGCTGGCCGCCTTCAAGAGGATCATGAGCCTTTCAGACACAAAGACCGCGTGGATCCAGGTGGCGTGTTATTTGCTCGGTTACGGGTGTTTCGCCATTCCCGGGGCCCTGTTCATCAAGCGAACCACTTATAAATCGGGGGTCTTGCTCGGGCTGGGCATGTATGCCACGGGCACATTCCTCTTTTATCCCGCCATGCTCATTTCGCGGGGAAGCACGCAATTCGGATTCGTGATGTACCTCCTGGCCATCGTCATGCTCTTTGCCGGGCTGTCCATTCTGGAAACGTCCGCCAATTCCTACGTGTGCGCTATCGGACCGGAATCGACCGCCACCCAGCGCCTGAACTTCGCCCAGTCGTTCAACCCCTTCGGCGCCATCTCCGGCGTCGTCATCAGCCAGGTCTTCATCCTGTCGAAGCTCAGCACCATGACCGCCACCCAGCGGGCCGCTCTGACCCCCAATGAACTGGTCAGGATCCAGGGCCAGGAACTGAGGACCCTGACCTTCACCTATATGATCATCGGGATCGTCATGGTCGCGCTGCTGACGGCCATATGGTTGACCCGGATGCCCCCGTTGAAAGAGGACGACAAACGGCTTGATTTTGTGGGGACATTCCGGCGGTTGAGAAAAAACAGCAACTATGTCTGGGGAGTGATCGCCCAGTTTTTCTATGTGGGGGCTCAGATCGCGGTCTGGTCTTTCATCATCCGCTATGTGATGCAGCAGATGAAATTGGATGCCGTAATCGCTGAGATCGGCCCGAATCCCACGACCGCCGAGATCATCGCAAGATTGCGGAACCTGGAGCCCGTGGCTTCCGGTTTTTATAAATTCGTGGAATGGATCGGCCTCACTCCTCTACTCCCGCGAACGGCCGAACAGGCCGGAGCCACCTATTATATCATGTCATTGATCCTGTTCGTCATCGGCCGGTTCGTCTGCACGGGTCTGATGAGATTTATCAGGCCCCGACACCTGCTCTCCGGCCTCGGGATCCTTGCGGTCGTGCTGAGTATGATCACCATTTACGGCACGGGCTTTCTCGGCGTTTACGCCCTGATGGGCATATCCTTCTGCATGTCGCTCATGTTTCCCACCATCTATGGACTGGGAATTGAAGGATTGGGAGAGGACACCAAAATCGGCGGTTCCGGCATGATCATGGCCATTGCCGGGGCGGCCTTCCTGACACAGTTGCAGGGCATCGTATCCGACCAGTCGGGCAGCATCATCTATGCCTACTGGGTGCCCGCTCTGGCCTTCGTTGTGATCACATACTACGCCGTTGTCGTGGCCAGAAAACACCAATTGAGGAAACTATCGGCCCCCGGGGCCTGGGGGCAAAGCTGACAGAGTGAGGATCCCTCCTAATACTTGCCGTCCATGACGAACTCGGCGCTGTCCAGCCAGAAACCCGAGCCGGTCACGGAATCGTATTGGGCCTGGAGAAGGTCGTAATGGAACCGTTCCTCGTCGGCGATCTTCTCGAAAATCTCCTTGGCCTTGGGATCGCCCATTTTGGAGGCGGAGCCGGTGAAAAAATCGATGGCCTTCTGCTCGAGCTCCATCCCGATGCGGATCGCTTCGACTTCGCTTTTTCCTTCGGCCCGCTTCATCCGCTCGGCGAGTTCCTGGATCACGGGAGAAGGTCCCTTGATCTCCTCGCTCCGGACCTGTTTTTTCCATTCGTCCGATTCGATCACCTGGCTGAACAGGCGGCTGAAGGTTTCCAGATGCTTGACCTCTTCCTGGGCCAGCCGGACGAACATCTTTTTCCCGAGCTCGTTCTGAGTGAGGGCGGCCGCTTCGTTGAAAAAGGCCTGCCCGTTGATCTCCAGCCTGATGGCATCCTGGATCAGCGTCTTGACATCCTGGCTGATTTTTTCCATTCCGGTCTCCTTTCTTTCCTTACTCCTCAGATTTTTTGAGAACGTAGAAATTTCGAATCGGCTCCTCCGGGGTGACGAAGAAATCAACCACGCGGTATCCTCTTTCAAAGTACGCCTGGAACGCCCGCCTCGTCTCCAATCTCCAATCGACAGGGAAGCTCCTGACCTCCGGCATCTCGACATCGGTCTCCTGGAGCAGGAGATAGAAATCGCGCGGAATGCGGATGAGGAGCGTGCCGGCCTCGATCTCGAGGTTGGCCGGCCGGACGCGCTCGAGCGTCCTCCGTCCGCTGCGGGCGTTCACTTCCTCATCCTCCGCATCAACAGCCAGGCGGCCGGGCGCGATCTCAGGCGCTCGATAGGGCCGTTCTTCCCGAGGCTTCCGCCGCAGGTCCCAGGACATAAAGAACCGGTCGCTCGGGACATCCAGACGGTTGAGCAAGCCGCCATACTCCCCGTATGTCGAGACCCTGTACTCCAGGACGTCCATCCCGAAATGATGGACGTTTCGCCAAGCATTGACTCCCGTCAGCGGATCGTAAGTGCATGTTATGGCGGCGATGCCGAACAGGCCGAGGACCTGCTCCCGCTGGAATTCCTTGAGGGCAACGCCCAGACCGAACGCGCGGGTGTTCGGTTTGACGCCCGTGTACTGCGAGTAAAACTGGAGGTTGGAGGGGTCACGAAACCCGAGATCCTTGGTTTTGAGGCCGACGAACCCGTAGCTGAAGCCGACAAACCGGTTCGGATCGGCGTTCAATTCTCCGCCCGGGCCCTCAGCGTAAGCGGCGATAAAAAGCGCGCTGCCGTCGTGGAGGAAATTCTCGCACATCAAATTGCGCGGGCCGGGCAAATAGTCCTCCGGGAATCCCCAGATCTCGTTTCGAATCGCTTCGTATTTCTCATAGTCGGCCGCCTCGGCGGAAGTCTCCACCCTGAGGAGGAAATTCCTCCCTTTCAGACTGACGGCTTTTTCCGGTCCTTTCATTATGGATGCGCCTCGACGAGCCACCGCGGCAAAATACGATTCTAGCGAATCCCCCGCCGGAGTGCAAACTCCATGTTGGGCTCGCGTATGGAGTTCGTCAGCCCGCTCGCTTCCTCACTCATACGCTTCGCCCTGGTCGACAAAACGGAACAAAAAGCGAAGCAATAAAGCATCCGAAGTGGTGATATTGAACCGGGGGCGGCGGCCTGTGTTATAATACCGTCCTCGTTCCGGCCGATGATCCAGGCCCGGCACATCTCCTCCAAGGGAGTCCATCATGCGGATGACAAGACATCTTCTCGGCGCGGCGCTCGTCGTTTCGACGATGACGGCGCTCTCCCTGTTCGGCGCCGAATTCGCCGTCAAAACCGTTCAGGGCCCGGACGATCTGCCTTCGGGATTCAGCGCCCTAGCCCGCAGAGGCGATCTCCTTCTCGACGACGGCCGCTGGCTTGCGTTGTTCGGGACATCGCCGCGGACGCTCGTGGTGACCACCGGTAACTATCCCTACGGCCAGGCCATGGGAAGCCTCCTCGGCCTCGGTCCGTCCGACCGGGAAGTCTGTGGCGACCTGACTTTCGGGGCTCCCGCGCTCCGGTTCAAGAACAAGACGCATTATGTGACCTACTCCCGGTTCAACGGGAACAAGAACGCTCCGCCTGAAGAAGGCGTTAGTTTCATCGCCGCCGGCGCCTTCGCGGACAAAGAAGGCCGGAAAGCGGACATCCGGACGGTGTATCTCCTTCACCCGGGAAAAGGACGAATCGACATCATCTCGACGATTAAAAATGTGGGCCGAGTCCCGTTCGAAGACCTGAGCTACGGCCTCTTCTTCGACGCCTACAACCGCTATTACTTTAACCCCTACCACGAAAAAAGATTCCCCCGGCTGAATGTCCGCGTTCATCAGAAGAAAGGATTCCACCTCGGCCTGATCGACCTGAATCCGGCTCCAACAGGCGACGCCCGCCGTCCCGGCCGGCTCTCTCCCGGTGAAGCCTTTGAACTCCGATCCATCCTTCTCATCGACAGCTGCGCTGTCGACCTCCTCCGGACGATCTACCAGATCAGGGAGGAAACGGCTGTCCGTGCCTCTGTCCTCTTCCATGATTATGACGGCGACTGGACGGAGCTTATCGTTCGCGAAGCCGTGACCGGAACAATCGTCTTCCGCGGCATCCTGGAAAACCCGGCCCACCAGGAGATCCTCGTGCCGCCGGGCGTTTACAGACTGCAGGCCAACATGTACCCCGCCGTCGTCGAAGAGCTGGTCGAGATCGCCCCCGACAAGAAAAATATCTTCACGCTCACGAGTCCCCCCTTGGGCAAATTAAAAGTCCGGATCACGGACAGCCGCGGCAACTTCGTCCGTGGAAAGATCAGCTTCCTGGGGATCGCCCCGACGCAAAGCCCCTATTTCGAGCCGGAAAACCCTGTTGAGACCGGCCGGAGCTGGGAGGGAAACAAGAACTCCTGCTTTCCCGGCCGCGACGGCCTCACTGTCCGCCTTCCCGTGGGGACCTACCTCGCCGGCGCCTCCCGCGGCCCCGAGTACGCGATCGACGACAAGGTGATCGAGGTGGTCAAAGAAAAGAACCGTGACCTGGTCTTCGTCATCGACCGCGTGGTCGAAACGCCGGGTCTTGTTTCTTTCGACCCCCATCTCCACACCACGCGTTCGGACGGGAGGCCCTCTGTGGCTGAACGCATCCGTTCGGTCGCGGCCGAGGGAATCGAAGTCATGGCCGCCACCGACCACAACATCGTCACTGATTATGCTCCCGACCTGGACAAGCTGGGGCTGGCCGGTAAGCTGACCGTTATTCCAGGCTGTGAGGTCACAACCCCGGACGTTCTCCATTTCAACACCTATCCGATGGAGATCCGTCCGGGCGAACTGGGAAATGGTGCTATCCATGCGATCGCCGATTCGGCCTCACCTCTCTTCGCCGCCAGCCGAAAAAAAAATCCCGGCGCTATCATCCAGGTGAACCATCCCCGCGCCGGGGACCTGGGTTACTTCAACAACCTCGCTCTTGATCTGGAATCCGCGGCCACCGCTCTGCCCGGCCTGGACCTGGACATCGACCTCCTGGAGGTCCTCAACGGTCCCCATTACTACTATTCCAACCAAGCCGCTATCGAGGATTGGCTCCACCTGCTCAACCGGGGCACCGTGATTCCAATCGTCGGCTCCTCGGATTCGCACGGGATCGACCGCGGAGAGCCCGGCTACTCACGCACCTACGTTTACCTGGCGGACGAAAAGCAAACGCCTCTCGACCAGGAGGCTTTCATCGCCGCGCTGAAAAAGGGGCGTTCCTTCGTCACCAACGGGCCTTTCATCGCCTTTGAGGTCGACGGACATCCGGCGCCCGGCCATTTCATGACGGCCCGGGACGGACAAGTGGATGTGTCCCTTCGCGTCCGGGGGGCCCCCTGGGTGGATCTGGACGAGGTCAGGCTCATCCTCAACGGGGAAAGGCGTATCGTCTTTCCCGTGAATCCGGAGGACGGGGCGACCGACGACTTCGAACAGGAGATCCGTGTCACCCTGACGGAGGACACCGCGATCTGCGCGGAAGCCGTCGGCGCGAAGACTCTTTTCCCCGTCGTCCAGCGGTTTTCAGGAACCGGTTCGATCGAGGACAGCACTCCCCCGTACGCCTTGACCAATCCCGTCCTGATCGACGTGGACGGGAACGGCCGGTTCGACCCGCCGCTCACGGAAAAAATTCGCCCGGTCGACGCCGGCGACGCGGAAATCAGGAAAGTCAGCCGCCATTGATAGGCTAAAACAATGAAAACGACCCGCCCATGAGCGAGACGAAAGATCATCTCTCTAACGCCGCGTGTATCATCAATCCGGAAGCCGCTCATAAGAAATGGCGGCGCCGGAAAAGGCTGAAAAAGCTTCTCGACCAGGAACTCCCCGGGCAGAAGTTCGATATTCCGGCCGACAAAAACAACATGATCGCGTTCGTCCGCAAGATCAGCCCGGCCTTCACAACGATCATTGCCATGGGAGGCGACGGCACCATCGCCGACGTCCTCCAGGGGATCCGGGCGGCCGGGAGGGAAAAGGATGTCCTGCTCGGGATCGTTCCGCTCGGAAGCGGGAATGCCTTCCGTAAGTCTTTGGCCATCCCCAAGAACGTCCGCCGGGCCCTCCGGGTTCTCCGGGAAGGCGAAGCCAGGGAGGTCAACCTCATGGAGATCGAGGGCTGCCTCTGCGGGTTTTCGAGCATCGGGGCCACGGCCGGGGCCAGTGATGAGGCCAGGCGGCAAAAGGTGAAGGGATTCTGGGGGCACGTGCTGGCCGGGCTCGGACTGCTGTCTCTGCCCCTCTGGGAAGTCGAGGCCGAACTCGAGGACGGCGTTGATGCCGACGGCGCCCGTTTCGACAAAAAAAACCTCAGCCTGAAAATCCTGGATTGCGTCGTGGCCAAATCGAATTACTTCGGCTATTCCTGGCGGATCGCCCCCCAGGCCAGCCTGGACGACGATTATCTCGACATCACCTTCTATGAAATGCCGGGCTGGAAATACGCCCTTCTCCTGCCTCTAACCTTTTTCGGCCTTTACCAGCGCCGCCTCAAGAACTTCAAAGCCCGGAAACTCGTCCTTCGCGGTCAGGGCCTTCCGGTCCAGTATCACGGAGAATACCTGGGAACCCGGGACCGGGTGGAGGTCAAGGCCCAGCCCCGGGCCATCCGCATCATCGCCCCGGCCCGGACGTCCCGGAAGCGCTGATTTCCCTTTATTGATTTGCCAAGAGAATAACCTGACCACACATCCGGATTCCTGATTAAACAGCCTGTTCGTTAGTGAAAAAAAGAGGAGGCGCCCCTCATTCCGGCCGGGACACGGAAAGTGCGCTCACTCCGGGGGTGAGATCACCTTGAAGAGCGCCTGGACGACCGTGGCCTGGAAGGACCGGCCGGAGAGAGAACGAATATCATGGAGGGAGCGGATCCTGTCTTTCCAGGGCGGGGTCAGCATGTTTGTGTTAAGACGGTCGTGGAGGTCGGCCAGGGCGATGATGCCGCTCCCCACTGGGACCGTCGACAAATCTTTGTCGATGATGTCCGCTTCCTCTATGTAATGATAAAAATAATTGGCCAGGATGGGCTCCACTTCCTTGAGCAGCGAGGCCGTCGTCATCAGGAGCACGCGCTCACGGTCATCGGCCGTCTTCCCCGGCGGTCCGCTCTCGCTCGCGATGAAGGTCGCGACCTCTTCATAGAGATGAAGGCTCGAACGCAGATCGCCGGCCTCGATGAGCAGGGCCGCCGACTTGATATTCTCGACCTGGAACGTGCTCAGCCCGGCTGCTTCGGCGATCTTCCCGGCCAATTGGGCGACGCGGACCGAGTGCGGCTTCCGCTCGTCGGCGACCTCGAGGTACTTGAGGAGGATTTCGAGGACTCCCGTATAAGCCCTCTGGAGGTTTTTCATCCTGGCCTCCCGTTGTTCCGCGATCACACCGATGATGGCAGCGGTCAGGATGAGGAAGCCGGCCCAGGTGACGATGTTCAGAATCTCGTCGAGCGAAATCGGGGGAAGCAAATGGAGAAGAACGCGGAAAAAGACATGGTAGAGAACGACCAACAGGACACAAAGGCTGGCCGTCAGCACGGCCTGTCTTTTCCCGAGGTGATAGCCTGCCAGGATAACCGGCAAAAAAAAGAAATTGAGGAAGGCGAACTTATAGTGAACCATCAAGGCGATGGCAAAGACGCCCAGCAGGATGATCAGGATCAGAGTGGTTTCGAAATGCTTGAGCGCCAAAGCCCGGAGCTTGGTGAACACGTCACGCCCCTCCTCGTCATTCGATGGACCTTATATCACCCGCCGTCGCCGAAGTCAAATCATACAGGGGAAAGAGAAAGAAGAGATATGGTATAGTGGAACCGGATGCCTGGAGGAGACATGATGAAAAGATGGCCGATTGTCATGGGCTTGATGCTGGCCGCGGCGGGGTGCACGGTTCGGCTGGATTTCCTGGGAGAGGACAGAATGCGGGAAGTCGTCCTGCTCAAGAGCCCGGCCAAGGAAAAGATACTGGTTGTCGATGTCGAAGGGACGATCGGCGCGCTGGGACAACAGGGAATCCTCGATCGGGAGGGCGATGTCCTGTCGCGGGTCTATGCGAGACTTCAACGAGCGGCCGAGGACAAATCCGTCCGCGGCCTCATCCTCAGGCTCGACACTCCCGGCGGCGATGTCACCACGAGCGATATCCTTTACCGGGAGGTCCGCCGGTTCAAGGAGAAAACGGGGCGGCCCGTGGTGGCTCTGATGATGGGAGTGGCAGCTTCGGGAGGGTACTATGTCGCTTCGGCCTGTGACCTGATCATCGCCCATCCCTCGACCATCACCGGTTCGATCGGCGTCATCGCCGTCTACCCCGACATGGAGGGCCTGCTCTCCAAGGTGGGGGTCAAGATGCAGATCATCAAATCGGGCGATCTCAAGGATGCCGGCAGCCCGTTCCGCGACCTGGACGAGAGGGAACAGCGTCTCTTCCAGGAGATCATCGACGATTTCTACGAGCGCTTCCTCGAGATCATCCGCGAGAGCCGGAAGGACCGGCTTTCTCCGGACGAGATCAGGGACCTGGCCGACGGACGCGTTTACACCGCGGCTCAGGCGCTCGAGCTCAAACTCATAGACGGGATCGGCTATTTCGACGAGGCGCTGGGGCGGCTGCTCAAGATGGCCAAGATCCCGGACGCCCAGGTCGTCGCCTATACCTATTATCCCAAGAAACAGTCCAATCTCTACGCCGCTAAGCCCGAGAGCATGCCGCTCTTCGAGCAGAAAAGCATCGTCGACCTGCTGCCGACGCTCCGGAGCGGCTTCTATTACCTCTGGCTGCCGAAGATGAAGACCGACTAAGAATCAGCCGGAGAACTTCGTCACGATTTCGAAGGCGGGCGCTTTAATGATGTTGAGCTTAACCGTACACGTGTCCACCGCCTTGACGACCGCCCGCTTGTATTTTTCGGGGAATTCGGCGGGGAGAAGAACCTCGATCGTGATTTTCCCGATCAGCTTGCTCACGGGGTCTTTTTCCATGCGCATGACGACACCGGCGTTATCCGTGGGGATCTCTCTTTCCTGACAGAAGGCAACGACATAGAATCCGGCGCAGGTCGCGATCGAGACCATGAAGAGGTCAAAAGGCGCGGGGGCAGTGCCGTCTCCTCCCTGGTACACGGGCTGATCGGTCTTGATGACAAGGCCCTTATATTCGGCGTCGACGCGGAGACCGCCGGGGAAAGTCACCTTGATCTCGGGCAGTTCGCTCATGAGTCACTCCTCGCCTAAGTCATCCCGGAGGCCCGGAAATTCTATAAATTCTATAGGATTAGTCAGGGCATTTCAAGATCAGAATGATCTGAAGCCCCCCAAAAAGTAATGGGAAGTTATGGGGACACGAACCTCAATTCAAGTTATGGGGACAAGAAACCTTAATTCCCACATAGATTTCCAAAGCGGTCTTGAATTGAGGTTCGTGTCCCCATAACTCTGCGCCACGTCCCATAACTCTACAACTCTGCAAGGCCGGAATTTTGAGCGGGCATGATTCATTTCTAATTCACACG
>JAFGRZ010000084.1 GCA_016934895.1 Candidatus Aminicenantota bacterium | reverse complement strand
TTCGTCCCCAGGACGGACGCGCCCACCGCCGCTCCGAGAGTTCCCTGGAGGAAATCCCGCCGTGTCAACGATCTTTTCTTGCCGGCCATTCGGCACCTCCTTTGGCTCAAGTTTATCTACAGTCGATCCATGAAGGCTTCCGCCGTCTGCTTGTCCGGACATTCAAAGATAAAGGCCGTCCGGCGGCCGGTCAGCTTATAACCCAGCCAGCCGTCTTCGACGGAGAAAAAAATCGGCCTTTCCGGAGGCGACGGCGCTCGGTCAGGCAGATAAACCCGCTGAAAATGACCCAGGGCGTTTCCGGCGGCCCGGGCATCAGGATACTGAACGAACAGGACAAAGATCCGCAGCGGTCCGGCCGGAGTGTCCTTTTCGTATAGGGCGAACGCCGCTTCCGTCTCATGACCGAGCTCAAACATATTCTCGTGGCTGAGAAAATAAAGGGAATTGAGGACCAGATGGGAGCGGAAATAGCTCGTCCTCTCGCGGCGCAGCATCCATCCGGGGCCGAGCGTTTCCGGAAGCCGGCCGAGAAGTGTGGGGCTCGATGGAACGGCGAGATCCTTGACGACGGCCCGGCCGAGGGCCAGCACCGCCTCCTTCGATCGCGGGGTTTCCTGCTCGGCCATGATCCGGGCGTAAATCTTGTCCGACCGGAGGCGCAACAGGCCTTCACCATAGAGGGCATACGGCCAGTTGATGTCTTTTTCAGCGCCCTGTCGGGCGCCTGCCCCAAAATCGACCGGCTCGCCCCCCCAGTCGAGGGAGAGGAGGCCGAAGGCATCGTCCGGTGTCTTCATGAAATAGACCTCGACCAGGATGTTTGTTTCTCCCGGAGCCTCGTATTCGATGACCTCGAGCCGGTCGAAGCGGTAGCCGATGTAGAGCTCCCCGGCGCCGTCCATGTACTCGAAAATATTTTCGGCGGTGATGGTCCGAGGTGGGGCGTTCTTGGTCCAGGAGCCTGCGGTTTGGGGGAGTTCCACTTTGACCGTCTGCATTTCAGCCGTCTCCATGCCCGCCGCTGCGGCGAAGGTATAAAGCACCAGGAGAAAGATGATGCATACCGACAGCCGATCCCATTTTTCCTTCATGCGCTCAGGAAAGATAAAAGAATTATGCCATAGAACGGAATGGACATACAACCATCTGTCCCAGCGGGCAGGGATCTCCGCTGCGGCGGTTCCGTCGCGCGCCGGATTTCCCCGATCCTCTTTGTCTTTTTTTCCCTCTCCTTCATCTCCCCAACGCGAAGCCCCTCCGGCCACGCTGGAAAACCTATCGCCGAGTATGCGTTGACTCATTTTTGGAAATCTTTTATTCTTAGGGAAGCATTTCGCCTGAGCCCATCGTTCTTCGCGGGAGAAAAAGATGTCCGACTTCTTTCACAACGGCGTCATCGCCACTTTCCATCGGCTGGGACCGGTCGACCTGAAGCGGCTCGAGGAGCAGCTTTTCGCCTTTTCACGGCAGCGCCCGATCTCGTTGATCCTGCCCTCTCTCTACCGGGAATATTCGAGCGGGGCCCTTCCCCGGATTATCCAGGAGCTGCGAAAAGCCGCCTATATCGACGAGATCGTCCTCTGCCTGGACCGGGCCACGCCTCAACAGCATGACACCGTGAGGAAAGCTTTTTCCGCGGTGAAAAACCTGACCGTCCTTTGGAACGACAGCCCGGGCATGAAAAGAATCTATCAACGGCTCACCGAGAACGACCTCTCGCCGGGAAAGATGGGCAAGGGGAGGGCCGTCTGGATCTCCTTCGGCTATGTCCTGGCCAAAGGGAGGAGCCGCGTCATCGCGCTCCACGACTGCGACATCGTGGGTTATGACCGTTCCCTTTTGGCGCGCCTCTGCTACCCGGTGGCCAATCCCCGTTCCGAGTACGAGTTCTGCAAGGGGTATTACGCCCGGGTGACGGACCGGATGCACGGACGCGCGACCCGGCTTTTCTTCACGCCGTTCATTCGCGCGCTCATGCGGATGCTCGGCCACCTTCCTTTTCTCGATTACCTGGACAGCTTCCGCTATGCGCTGGCCGGCGAGATCGCTCTGCGGCGGGACCTGGCCGTGGCCATGCGGATCCCCGGGGACTGGGGGCTGGAGGTCGGGACCCTGGGTGAGGTCTACCGGAACATGTCCTTAAACAGGATCTGCCAGACCGATATCGCCGAAGCTTACGAACACAAGCACCAGCAGCTCAGTCCCCGCGACGCCGAAAAAGGATTGATGAAGATGGCCGTCGACATCGCCAAGTCCATCTTCCGGACGCTGGCCGGCGAGGGCGTCCAGTTCTCCGAGGGTTTTTTCAAGACCCTGAGCAATATCTATCTCAAAATCGCCCAGGAGACGATCGTCCGCTACCAGAACGATGCCGAGATCAACTGCCTCCGCTTCGACCGCCATGCCGAATCGACCGCCGTGGAATCCTTCGCCGAAACCTTGAAGATCGCCGGCCAGGCGTTTTGGCAGAATCCTTATGAGATTCTCCTGATCCCGAGCTGGCACCGGGTTATCGCCGCCGTTCCTGATGTCTATGAACAGCTCCTGGAGGC
>JAFGRZ010000083.1 GCA_016934895.1 Candidatus Aminicenantota bacterium | reverse complement strand
GATGTTTTTCTCAAGCTTACCTCGGACAGGGAACGGGATCTCTTCATCGAAGCCTTCTGGAAACACCGCGATCCCATCCCCGGCACTCCCGAGAACGAATTCAAGGCCGAACACCTTCGACGGATCAGCCATGCCAACCGATTTTTCGGTCGGACGAGTCCGCGGCCCGGCTGGAGGACCGACCGGGGACGCATCTATATCATTCTCGGCGAGCCCAATGATATCCAGCGTTTCGAAGGCAAGACCCAGACCTATCCGGCCGAGGTCTGGTTTTATCAGGACAAGGCCGGCCTCGGCCTGCCGCCGGGCTTCTACGTCGTCTTTTTCCAGGAAGGAGGGATCGGGGAGTTCAAGCTCTACAGCCCGGCCGGGGACGGGCCTCAGGCCCTCCTCACCAACCCGGATTTTGATCCGATTGATTATGTGGCCGCCTACAAAAAACTTAGAGAGTTCGAGCCCGACCTGGCGGATGTTTCCATCTCTCTCGTGCCGGGGGAAGACAGGACGATCATCAGCCGTCCCTCGCTGGCGTCGGACATGCTCATCCAGCGCGTCGAAACGACCCCGCAGCGTCAGGTCGAGGAACTCTATGCCCGAAAGTTCCTGGAATACAAGGATATCGTCGAGGTGGAATACACGGCCAACTACATGAACTGCGAATCCCTGGTCAAGGTCTTCAAAGACCCGTCCGGACTGGATTTCGTCCACTTCGCGATCGAGCCCGCCCGGCTGTCGGTCGGCCAGGCGGAAACGCGATACTATGCCAACCTGAGGCTGAACGGCAGCGTCACAACACCGGAAGGGAAACCCGTCTATCAGTTTGAAAGGGCGATCTCCATCAACCTCGACAAGGAGAAACTGGCCCGGGCGGGCCGGCAGCCGCTCAACATCCACGATATGTTCCCCCTCATCCCCGGGGACTACCGGCTCTCTCTGCTCCTCAAGAACGAGGTCTCCAAGGAATTCACTTCCCACGAGCAGGCGATCGTCGTTCCTCGCGAGGATGCCGGGGTCCGGTTGACCTCTCTCCTCCTCGGCTACGGGGCGGCCGAGCCCGAAAAGACGGCGCCCAGCCTGAAGCCCTTCCGCTTCGGAGCCTTCCGGGTTCGCTGCCAGCCCAACCGGGTTTTTCTGGCGATGGATACGCTCTGCCTGGCCTTCCAGGTTCATGGCCTGCCGGATGAGGCCAGGGACAAAGCGGAGCTGAAATTCACTTTTCTGAAGGACGAGCAGGAATTTCGATCCTTCGCCCGGAAGGCATCGGACTATCCCGGGCTTCCCAACGTGCTCGAAGAGGTCGTCCTGAGCGACTATGCCCCGGCTCACTATCGCGTGCGGGTCTCGCTGACGATCGACGGTGCCGAGGCGGCGAGCGCTTCCGACGAGTTCGACGTCACGCCGCTCGCCGCGATCCGCCGGCCCTGGTTCCATTCCCAAGTCCAGCCCCCTTCCTCCGAACCGATCTATGATTATCTTGTCGGCACCCAGCTGTTCAACAGCGGACGGCTTGATGAAGCGATCGTCCGGCTGGAAAGGGCCGGCCGGAGCCGGCCGGATTCGCTGGATTTCGCCCTGAACCTCGCCCGGGCTTACATGGGCAGGCGAATGCCTGAGAAGATAGCGCCTCTCTTCCAACCCTTCATGGGCGCGGACAAACCTCCCAGCTACGATGTCTATTTTCTCCAGGGGAAGGCCTGCCAGGAGCTGGGAGAGTGGGAGCGGGCCATCGAAATGTTCGAAGCGGCGATCTCCCAATACGGCATCAGTCCGACACTGCTCAACGCCGCCGGGGAATGCTACTTCGAAAGGGGAGATGTGAAGGCGGCTTTGGCGGCCTGGAGCCGGTCGCTGGAGCTCGACCCGGACCAAGAGGTTATCCGCAAGAGGATCGATACCCTGAAAGGGAAAGAGAGCCGGAGCGGAGAGAGTCGGCCGGCGGGCGAGTTGAAAAACAACGGAGACCGATGGAGGCCAGTATAAGATTCAGGATCGCCATCCTGTTAACGCTTTGTTTGGCCGGCGTGGGTTTCACCGTCACGCTCCAGGAGGATTTCGGCCGGGGCCGGATCCACGGCGTCGTCGTCGACGAAGAAGGCGCTCCGGTCGAGGGCGCCCTTGTTGTCGCCGAAAGCCGGGGGGGAGGAACGAAACTGGAGGGGCGTTCGGGTGACGACGGACGATTTGCCATCGCAGGGCTCGGGACAGGCGCCTGGCGCATCACCGCCTCCAAGAGCGGCTACGTCGATTCCGAAGTGGTTATGAGCGTCAAGCAGCTCAAGACCAATCCGCCCATCACTTTCACCTTGAACAAGATCAAAGGCGCCGCCGCCGTCAGCTCGGACAAGGAACTGGCGGCACTCTTCGAGAAGGGGGATGCCCTGCTCAGCCAGGGCCGATATGAAGAGGCCCAAAACGTTTTCCAGGAGTTCGCGGCCAAGTATCCGGAGGTTTACCAGGTTCATCTCAACATCGGAACCTGCTCCCTTCGGACGGGAGAACTGGACAAGGCCCAGGCGGAATTCGAACTCGTGCTGGACAAAGTGCTGGCCGCCCACGGCGATTATAAGAAGGATCCCGCGGCCGCGCAGAAAGCGTTCTCCGGCCTGGGAGAGGTGGCCCTGAAGAGAGACGATCTTGAAGGGGGGCAAAAGTATTTCCGCCGGGCCCTGGAGCTCTCTCCCCAGGATGAGGTGGCCGCCTATAACGTCGGCGAGCTCTTTTTTTCGAGCCGGAGGATCGACGAGGCGATCGAATATTTCGAACGGGCGGTCGCGATCAAGTCGGATTGGCCCAAGCCCCATCTCCGGCTCGGCTATGTCTATCTCAACAAGGGCGACATGGCAAAGGCCCGGGATTCGTTCAACGCCTTTATCCGGCTCGATCCGGACAATCCGGAAGTCCCGCAGGTCAAGAATATCATCGCGACGATCGAGAAGATGAAAAAATAGCCGGGGGAAACCCGGTTCCGATCTCCGCGCGGGAGAGCGATCGGATGCGCTCAGATGAAAGGCAAAGGATTTGGATCAGGGCAGGCGGCCTGCTGTTGATCCTGGCCCTGGTTTCCAGCTGCCGGCTTTATCGCCTCGAGAGGAGCCTCTCTCCTCCCTATGACGATTTTCTCTCAAAGGTCCGGTACATCATCTCCTCGGCCGAGAGAAAAATATTCCTCGAGCTTCCCGACTCGGAGAAGGACGCCTTCATCGAAGACTTTTGGAGACGGCGCGATCTCGATCCCGACACAGAGGAGAACGAGTTCAAGGCGGAATATTTCGAGCGCATGAAGGAAACCGAGAGGCTCTTCAAAGGAGAAGGGCGTCCAGGCTGGCTCACCGACCGGGGACGGATCTACATTCTCTTCGGGGCGCCTCTCGACCGGATCATCGACACCAGTGCCCGGAGCGAGACGGAAAGGTGCCGCGAGGTCTGGTATTACGGCGATTTTCCAATCGTTTTCCGCGATCAGAACTGCAACGGCCAGTTCAAGCTCATCACCTATGACCTGACGTCTCTGCGCGTCTTCAATCTCACGTACATGCACGAACTGAATTTGGCTCAGGCGGATGCCCGGAAAATTCCATCCGGGGAGAGGCCGCTCTTCGACTTCGACTGGCGTTTGAGGAAGACGGCCGTCGGGACAGAGAAGATCGGGGGGATCGTCATCGTCTCTATCCCCTACTCGGTTATCTGGCCCCATGAAGATGCGGAATGGCGGAAGGTCGATATCGAGGTCGAACTGGCGCTCCGCGATGTCGAGGGTGACGCTGTCTGGGAACACCGCGAGACATTTGAGATCGCCGGAACGGAAGACGAGTTCGGAATGGGAAAGCGCGGCTCGTTTCGCCGGAGAATCCCTTTTCGCATCGAGGACGGAGCGGCCAGGTTGCGGCGAGGGAAAAACACGTTGACGATCCGGCTCAAGGATCTGACGGGCGGCCAGGAATTGCGCAAAGAAATGACCGTCGAATTTTGAAGGCGGGAAACGGGGACCCGGGGTTTATTCCGGCGGTGGCTTTCAGCGTATCGAGACGCTTCTGGACTTCGGCCTGGAAAGGCCTGTGGCCCCCCTTTTCAAGAATTCGGCGAAAGCCGCGATATCCGACTCGCTGGCCGGGTGGCTAAATCTCATGGGGCTTGATGATGACTTTGAGGGCGTCCTGTCCCTCGATCACCATCCGGAATCCCCGGGCGGTGTCCTGCAAAGGGAGCCGGTGGGTGATCAGCGAATCCACCTCGATGGACCGGTCGGCCAGGAGATTCAGGGCCTCCTGGATATCCGGAGGCCCGCAATAGTAGGAAGTGAGCACGCGAACCTCTTTGGTCCAGAAGTCGTTGACCGGGATAACGACGCGTTTCTCCGGTCCGGGGACGGCGAAAAAAACGACGGAGCCCCCCTTGTCGACCGAGGCCCAGGCCTGATCGATCGCGGACATCGCCGATGTGCAGAGGACGACCAGATCGGCCTTCCGGCCCAGATGTTTGATCAGGCCGCCGGCAACGTCGTCTGTCGCCCCGATGGTCAGAACCGCGCCGTACTCCTTCGCCAGGGCGAGCCTTTGGGGATTGATGTCGGTTGCGATCACCCGGCAACCTTTCATTCCGGCCAGCTTGACGTGGAGAAGTCCCGACATTCCTGACCCCAGGATGAGGACGCTCTGCCCGCCGCTCAATCCGGCCAGTCTCTGTGCCCTGACGACACAGGCAAGGGGCTCGATGAAGGTGGCCTGGTCATAGGATATGGAATCGGGCAGAAGATATGTTCCCTTTTCCACCAATATTTCCGGGACAAGGATATATTCGGCGAAACCGCCCGGCAGCCTTTCCTTGACCTCAGCGCACTGCGGGAAATGCCCGGCGCGGCAGTAACGGCACTCCATACAAGGAACCTTCGGGGCGATGAATACCCGGTCCCCCGGTGTGAAACGCTCGACCGAAGGGCCGACTTCGACAACCTCGGCGCCGAGCTCGTGTCCCTGGACGAGCGGCGCCCGCGGCAGCCTGTACCATTCGACAATGTCGCTCCCGCAGATGCCGCAGGAAATGACCTTGACCAGCATTTCGCGGGGGCCCGGCCTTCGCAAAGGGACATCTTCGATGCGGATATCCTGATTGTTGTGCCAGACGGCCGCCTTCATGCTTTC